>JAFSTS010000102.1 GCA_017445685.1 Clostridia bacterium
ATTATAAGATTTTGTGATGTTTTTGAGTTGGATAATAACTTTGTTTTCCAATTATGCAGCCCCTTCCTTTTATACAAATAAATCGTTTATATGATCACTCTTGACGGCTCGTCTCTTTCTTTTCTTAAAATCGCTCCGTTTGCAACAGGCGCGTCCGTCTCAAACGACAGCTTCATCATCGCCTTATTTGCAGCAGGAACATTTTCACCGTCTTCATTTTTCAAATCAGCCGCTACAACCTTAAAAGGTTTTGTTCCGGGTTGTAAAACTTCAAGCTCGTCGCCTTCGAAAAACCTGTTGCGCTGTACGGCATAAAGCCTTCCGTTTTCAACTTTTTCACAAACGGCAACCACATCCCATTCGCGCCTGTAGCCGCCTTCATAGTAAATCTGAGCGTCGTCAAGAGGAGAAGAAAAGTAAAAACCCGTGCAGTATTCTCGGTAACTGACTTTTCTCATCTCGTCCTTTATCCAGTCGCTCAAGACAAAACTATTCTTATCCCCGCATTTAACAAATTCATCGACTGCCGATCTGTACGCGTTAGTCACAACAGCAGTGTAATAGGCGGATTTTGCTCTGCCTTCGATTTTAAGCGAGGTAATTCCTGCGTCGACAAGCTCGGGAATATGCTCGATCATGCACATATCGCGCGCATTGAGAATATATGTTCCGCTTTCGTCCTGTTCAACGGGAAAATACTGTCCCGGTCTTGTGTCTTCCATAAGATGATATTTCCAGCGGCATGGCTGCGCGCAGTCACCCCTGTTTGAATCTCTTCCGACAAGGTAGTTTGAAAGCAGACATCTGCCCGAAAACGACACGCACATTGCGCCGTGAACAAAACATTCGATCTCAAGCTCCGGCGGAGTTTTATCCCTGAGAACGCGAATATCTTCAAGAGACATTTCCCTTGCGAGCACAACACGGCTTGCGCCCATATCATAAAAAGTTTTTGCAGTCTGATAATTCATTATCCCTGCCTGAGTTGAAACATGGATCTGAGTATTTGGAGCATATTTTTTTGCAAGAGAAAAAGCTCCGACATCGGAAATTATCAATGCGTCGACCCCGATTTTTTCAGCCGTTTTCAAAAATACGGGCAAACGGTCGATTTCCTCGTTTGTTGAAACAGTGTTGCAGGTCAGATATACTTTGACATTTTTTTTATGACACATTTTGACGGCATCTTCAAGCTCCTGCTCGTCGAAATTTCCGGGAGAGGTTCTCATGCCGAAAGACTTTCCGGCAAGATAGACTGCGTCTGCGCCGAAATCAAGCGCGCTTTGAAGCCTTTCCATATCTCCTGCCGGAGCGAGCACTTCGGGAATTACAAATTTCTTTTCCAAACCGTTCACCGTATATCAATAATATTGAGCGCTGAGCTCTTCGTTGACCTTCTTTGCCTCTTCGAGATTTCTTGCAAAATCGACTTCGTTTGAGGCGTAGTAGATCTTTCCGTTGTCGTCATGGTTGAAATAAAGCGCATTAAGCGTTTCATCGGGATAGAGAGCGGCTGCAATTGCCTCTTCTCCGGGATTGCAGATAGGACCTACGGGAAGACCTGTCTTTTCTTTTGTGTCGTAATACTTTTTATAGCTGTTTTCTTTTCCGCTGCCGACAAGGTCGGTGATGTATTTAGAAATATAGTTCGCCGTCGAATCACACTGGATATACGGGTAATCAACAGAGCGTTTGAGTCTGTTGTGAATAACTGCGGAAACACCTGCCATCTGCTCGGTAGAGCCTGCTTCCTTCTGGATAATGGAAGCGATGGTGATGATCTCGTTTACGCTCATGCCGAGAGCGTCAGCTCTTTGCTGATACTCAGTTGTCCACTTTTTGCTGAAATTGTCAAGGAATTTTCGAATAACGCTGCTTGCAGATTCTCCGACATAAAATTCATAAGTGTCGGGGAACATATATCCCTCAAGCTTTGTAACAAGCTGCTCGTTGTCAACAAGGAAAGGATAGTTATATTCAAAGTTAAGGGAATTAAGGAACTTTTTGTTGCTCTCAACAGCTTCGTTTTTGACAAGCTTTTCCATGATCTGTTGGACAGTCCAGCCTTCGGGGAACGAAAGCTTGATAGTCTCCTGGCTTGTATACTGATTGTTGCCTTTAAGCTCGTCAAGCATACCCTCAAGACCCATGTTTGTGCTAAGATAATAAACTCCGCTCTGGTAAGTGGACTTTGAGTATCCTCTGAAGTCGGAGAAAAGCTTGCAAAAAGCCTTGTTATGTATCAGTTTTGCGCTTTTGAGAAGCTTGATAACATCCGAAGTTGACGCGTTTTCAGGAAGCGTGATCGTCACTTCCTCCTCTGTGCCGTTGATCGCAAGAACATCGTTGATACAGCCTATACCTATTCCCGAAAGAAGCGCAGTGATCAAAACTATTGAAATAACGGAGATCAGAAGCTTTTTAAGATAATTCGGCTGGCTTCTTCTGAGCGCTCTTTTTGCTCTGCGCTGGGCTTTTTTATCGTCCTTGCTCTGGGGCGCTTGCTCGTTTTTGAAGTTCTGCGCCATGTTTTCATCGTTTACTTTTTTACTGTTTATGCGAACATTTGCGTTTTTGGGCGTGAGCGTGCTTTTATATCTCGACAGAGGCTTGCTTTCCTCTTTAACGGCAGGTGAAGCTTTTCCGGAAGGCTTTGCGGCTGCGCTCTGTCTGGGCATTGCGGAAGCATACTTTGTCCGCGCTTTGGGCGCGGCTGAGGCAACGGCTGCGCTGTCAAAAAGACGGGTAGAGCCGTCCGCGTCTGATTCAGACTTTGAAGCAGGAGCAGCTTTTGCGCCCTCTTCATAAGAGGAAGCATATATCTTCTCCGCCATTTTGCTTCTGTTTTTCTGATAATTTGCAAAATAGATCTCGCCGTTCGTAGCAGGCTTTTGCTGCTGATAGGACGGCTCGCTCTCAGGTGATTTTGAAGCATTATTTTTTACATTGCTGTTGTCGTTCATCTTATGCCTCCCGACTTTCGGCGCAATCCGTCACGCCGTTTTGAGTTATAATATAATCCATTCTTATGTCGTGTAAAGAACAGGGAACTTCGTCTGAAATAAAACAATCGTATGCAAGGGCAATTTTTTTCATTGTCTTTCCGTCGAGGTATCTGTCATAATATCCTGCGCCGTATCCGAGCCTTTCCCCTTTTTTGCCAAAGCACAGCCCCGGCACGATACATATTGCGTCTTCACCTTCAAACCTTTCGGTCGTTGAGTCAGGCTCAAGCACGCCCATAAAACCTTTTTCAAGCTTTGAATCCTTTTTGACTTCAAAAAACTCCATTCTGCCGCCGTCAAGCGTTTTCGGAAAATAGAGCCTCACGCCTTTTTCGAGAAGCTTTCGGGCAATTTCCTTCGTGTCGACTTCCTGAGAAAGCGAGTTGTAGCAAAGCACACAGTCAGCTTTTGAAAATTCAAAAAAGGAAAACAGGTTTTCACATATCTTTTCGTCCCAGGCTCGTTTGTCCCCAGGCAGAAGTTTTTTTCTTTTCTCAATTATGAGCCGTCTCAATGACGACTTTTCATTTTTCAGGTTATTCGTCATTTTCTCTGCAAAGAGTCGCCAACGGCTTTTGCCTTTTCGCGACCTGCAAACTGTTCTGCGATTTTAAGTCCGAAATCTATTGCCGCTCCTGCGCCCTTTCCGGTAATAATTTTTCCGTCCTGAGTTACGGTTTCGCCGGTATATTCGCATCCGAGCTTGTCGGCATAGTCCGGGTAAGCGGTTGCTTTTTTACCTTTGAGGATACCCTTGTTTGCAAGTATGGACGGCGCGGCGCATATAGCGCAGATAAACCTGTCGTTTTCATAGGCAAAGTCGATAAAGCTCTGCACCTTTTCACTTTTTTCAAGATTCGGCGTGCCGGGAATACCGCCGGGAAGAACTACCGCGTCGATAGAATTATTCGCCTGAACGAACTTGTCCTCCACATCGCACACAAGACCCATGTTGTGAGAGCCGATTATCATCTGTGAGCCGACGCCGACGCTGACCGTATCAACGCCGCAGCGCCTGAGCATATCTATCGTGGCAATAGCCTCGACCTCTTCAAATCCG
>JAFSTS010000103.1 GCA_017445685.1 Clostridia bacterium
CAAATCTTCTCTCGGGGGCGAAAAAAATGAATGAAACAGTGAAAGTTGCTCTGGTTGGTAACCCAAATGTCGGAAAAAGCACTGTTTTTAATCTGCTGACAGGACTTAAACAGCACACCGGTAACTGGACAGGTAAAACCGTAAGTCTCGCAGAAGGTAAAAAAATATATAACGACAAAGAATTTATTTTTACAGATTTACCCGGAACATACTCTCTTTTCTATAATTCTGAAGAAGAAAAGATCGCAAGCGACTTTTTGATTAAAGGCGACAGCGATATTACGCTTATAATCTGTGACGCAACAAGTCTTGAGAGAAATCTTATCCTTGCTCTTCAGGCAATTGAAATATCGGACAAATGCGTCCTTGTGCTAAACATGATAGATGAAGCAAAAAAGCAAAATATAAAAATCGACTCAAAAAAGCTTTCTGAAATTTTAGGAATAGCGGTAGTCGAAATTTCTGCAAGGAAAAAGAAATCAGCTGTAATAATCATGGATTCTCTTGAAAATGAAATGTATTTATCTTCAAATCCGATTGAAATAAAATATGTGCCTGCAATTAAAGAAGCAATTGAAGAAGCTGAAAAAAACTTAAATGAATATGACAGGAAAATTCGCAGATGGCTTGCGCTCAACATAATAGAAAAACATGAGAACAGTTCATGCAATGAAATACTTGAAAGATACGGCTATAACAAAAAGGATACAAGAGAAAAAATATCTTTGTCATTTGTCAGTCAGGCGCAGGATATAGCCACAGCAGTTACTTATAGTGACGGTAAATACACAGGAAAAAGTAATTCAATCGACAGAATAATCATGGGAAAATATACATCCTTCCCCGTGATAGCGCTTCTTCTTGTTATTATTTTCTGGCTTACTATCGTCGGATCAAATTATCCATCGGAATTTCTGAGCTTTTTGTTCAACAAAGGTGAAATATATTTATTAAAATCATTTGAGTATCTTAATTTTCCTTCTGTTTTGTCGGATGTTTTTATCAACGGAGTTTATAAGGTCGTAAGCTGGGTCGTTGCAGTAATGCTTCCGCCAATGATGATATTTTTTCCACTGTTTACACTGCTTGAAGATATCGGTTTTCTGCCGAGACTCGCGTTTAATGTTGACTATTATTTTCAAAAATGTAATGCGTGCGGAAAGCAAGCGCTTACTTATTGCATGAGCTTCGGATGTAATGCGGCAGGAATCGTATCGTCAAGAATTATTGATTCAAAGAAAGAAAAGATAATTGCAATAATCACAAACAATTTCGTTCCCTGCAACGGACGGTTTCCGATTCTTATATCTATAATCTCTATCTTTCTCGTCGGCTCATTCACGACAAAATTTGATTCGATTATATGCGCTATGTTTCTTGCGCTGTTTATTATCTTGTCAATAATGACAGCGATGAAAATTTCCAAAATACTGTCAAAAACACTTCTAAAGTCCGAAAAAACATCTTATACGCTTGAACTTCCGCCCTACAGAAAACCACAGTTTTTAAAAGTAATTGTCCGTTCTGTTTTTGACAGAACACTTTTTGTCCTTGCAAGAGCAGTCGCCGTTGCGGCTCCTGCCGGACTGATCATCTGGTTTTTATCAAACATGAAACACGGTGACACAACATATCTTCATTTGATAGCTTCATTTTTGGATCCTGTAGGAAAAATATTCGGCATGGACGGTGTTATAATTCTTGCGTTTATATTAGGTCTGCCGGCAAATGAAATAGTAATACCGATCATAGTCATGTGTTATATGCAAAATTCAAATCTGCTGCAGATAGAAAATCTTTCCGTTTTAAAAGAAATATTTGTTTCAAACGGGTGGACAGTTACTACGGCTTTATGCGTTATCATTTTTACTATTATGCACTGGCCATGTTCTACAACAATAATAACGGTATTCAAGGAAACAAGAAGCATTAAATGGACGCTCCTGTCTGTAATAACTCCGACTGTATGCGGACTTTTATTTTGTTTCCTTATTAAAGCTGCAAGCATTATTTTATGAAAAAAATGAGATGAAAGTGATAAAACACGATCATCTCATTTTTGTGATTCTATCTGTCTTCTCTGAAATAGTTAAGTCCGAGACAAGCAGGAGGCTGATTTTCTCTGCGTTTTCTCATGCTGATAACGATAAGAACGATAATTGTTACAACATAAGGAAGCATCTGGAAAAGCTCCTGATCGCCCATACTGAGATTTGGAATATAGTTGTGAACTATGAAAAGTCCGCCGAAAAGGATCGAGCCGATTATACTCATGTTGGGACGCCAGATAGCGAAAATAACAAGCGCAACAGCAAGCCAACCCCTGTCACCGAAAGCGTCGTTTGACCAAATTCCGGAAGCATAGTCCATAACATAGTACAGCCCGCCGAGTCCGGCTACCATGCTTCCGATACAGGTTGAAAAATATTTATATCTGTAAACATTGATACCTGCGGCGTCGGCAGTTGCGGAATTTTCACCGACAGCTTTAAGATTGAGTCCGCTTCGGGTTTTGTTAAGGTAGAAGGACATAATAAGCGCAATTGCAATTGCAACATAAGTCAAAAAGCTATAGGAAAGAAATACTTTGCCAAACCAGCCGAGATTTGCTGCAAACGGCAAGGACTTATTAAAAAACAAGCTTGTCCTCGAAAGAGTGATAGACGGCACATCGCTCTTTGTCAGCCTGATAAGCGAGCCGCCGAAAAAGTTTCCGAAGCCAACACCAAAGGTCGTAAGCGCAAGACCTGTAACATTCTGATTAGCTCTGAGCGTGACAGTAAGAAACGAATAAATAAGTCCCATAACAAGAGAACCGAACAAGCAACAAATAATCGGAATAAATATTGCCCAGAAGGCGTTCAATTCAGTGTGCGACTGTTCATAAAGGAAAGAGCCGATAACTCCTGAAATTCCGCCCACATACATGACGCCTGCAGTGCCGAGGTTCAGGTTGCCGCTTTTTTCAGTGAGTATTTCACCTGTCGATCCGAAAAGAAGAGGTATACCCTGCAAAACCGCTCTTTGCAAAAATGCTATAAACATTATTTACCCTCCTTTTCTCTGAACTTGATACTGTAATTAACGAAAAATTCACTGCCTATGATGAAGAAAATGATTATTCCCGTAATAATTTCGGAGAAAGACTGGTTCAAGTTGAAAACCGTTGAGATCTCACCCGCTCCTCTTTGAAGGAAAACAATGAGAAGAGATGTAAGGATCATGTAGATAGGATTGAACTTTGCAAGCCATGATACCATTATCGCAGTAAATCCTCTTCCGCCTGCAGTGTCACGGGTAATGGTATGGTCAGTACCGCTGACAAGAAGAAATCCCGCAATACCGCATATCGCACCTGAAAGGATCATAGTTCTGATGATTACTTTTTTAACATTTATACCGATATATCTTGCAGTATTTTCACTCTCACCTACAACGGAAAGCTCATAACCATGCTTGTTATATTTAAGATAAATATACATAAATACAGTCAAGGCAATAACGATTATGATGTTGATAAGGTACTGCTGACCGAAGAGCTTAGGCAGCCATCCTGCGCCTGTTGAAGAATTGATAACGCCGACAAAACCTGAGCCTTTGGGATTGGAGTTCATCAAAACATAATATGAAACAAGCTGAATTGCAATGTAGTTCATCATCAATGTAAACAATGTTTCATTTGTATTCCATTTTGCTTTAAAGAATGCAGGAATAACAGCCCAAACAGCGCCGCAAACGATACTGACAACAAGCAAAACAAGAATCAAAAGCCAGTTCGGAAGCTTGTCGCCGAAGTTGAGCATACAGTAAGTTGTTGCAAGTCCGCCGATAAGGACCTGTCCTTCAGCACCGATATTCCAAAACTTCATTTTAAAAGCAGGAGTGACAGCAAGAGAAATACAAAGCAAAATCGCTGTATTCTGCGCAAGCGACCAAATCCTTCTTTCTGTACCGACAGCACCTTTGATAATAGTAGCGTAAACCTGAATCGGATTTTCACCCGTCATCAAAACCGTTATGATTCCGCAAATAATTAGAGCAAAAACAACGGAAACGATCCTTACGAGCCACGCCTGCCAGGTCGGCATTCCGATTCTTTTAACAACATGAAAAAGAGGGTCTTTAACTTTTGTATTTGTATTACTCATTTACGACACCTCCGTTAGTTTTAGTCATCAAAAGACCAATTTCTTCTTTTTTAGCTTCAGTACCCTTTACTTCGCCGGTTATTGTTCCTGAGCCGATAACAATGATTCGATCGCACAAAGCTATAAGCACATCAAGGTCTTCACCTACGAAAATAACGGCAGTACCTTTTTCTTTTTGCTGATTAAGCAAATCATAAATCATATATGAGGAGTTGATATCCAATCCCCTTACAGGATAAGCAGCCATAAGAACAGTAGGCGTTGCGGCAATTTCTCTGCCGACAAGGACTTTCTGAACATTGCCTCCCGAAAGTCGTCTGACAGGCGTTTGAGCGCTCGGAGTCACGACCTCAAGGCTTTCGATTATTCTATCGGCAAGCTCTTTGGGGGATTTTCTTTCAAGGAAAGGAGAAATTCCCTTTTTATAGCTGCGAAGCATCATATTGTCGATGATATCCATATTGCCGACAAGTCCCATACCAAGACGATCTTCGGGAACAAAGGAAAGCCTTACTCCAAGGTCACGAATCTGAGTCGGAGATTTATCACGAAGATTGTCAACATTATTTGTCTTGGGATTATTATAGAGAATTTCACCCTCGTCAAGATGCTGAAGACCGGCAATTGCTTCGAGCAATTCACGCTGTCCGCTGCCTGCTATACCTGCAATTCCAAGGATCTCGCCGGACTTGGCAGTAAAGGAAATATTATCGAGAACCTTTACACCATCACGGTTAATGCAGCTTATATTTTTAACAACGAGTCTGTCTACGGGATCAACCGGGGTTTCTCTCTTGATATTGAGGTCGATTTTTTTGCCGACCATCATCTCTGTCAATTCAGATTCATTGGTTTCCGATGTTTTGACAGTGCCAATATATTCGCCTTTTCTTAAAACGGAAACATAATCGGACAAAGCAAGAACTTCATGAAGCTTATGAGTAATGATTATAATTGATTTTCCATCGCTCTTCATCTTACGAAGAACATCGAAAAGCTTGCTCGTCTCCTGAGGAGTGAGAACAGCAGTCGGCTCGTCCAAAATAAGAATATCAGCGCCTCTGTAAAGAACTTTAAGAATTTCAACAGTCTGTTTTTCGGAAACTGACATATCGTAAATTTTCTTGGACGGATCAATTTCAAAACCGTATTTGTCGGCAAGAGCTTTAACTTTGACGGCAGAATCTTTGATGTTGAACTTTCCGTCCTCTTTCAAGCCAAGAACAATATTCTCCGTTGCAGAGAAAACATCGACAAGCTTGAAATGCTGATGGATCATACCGATTTTGTAATCGAACGCGTCTTTCGGGGATTTAATGACAACTTCTTTTCCGTCGATAAAAATCTGTCCGCTGTCAGGAAAATATATGCCCGAAATCATGTTCATAAGCGTCGTTTTACCGCTGCCGTTTTCACCGAGTATGGAGAGTATTTCGCCCTTTCTGACGGTGAGACTGACATCTTTGTTTGCAACGATGCTGCCGAAAGTTTTGGTAATATGTCTTAATTCGATAGCTGCATTAGAACTCACTTTCATTCCTCCGTTTTGTTTATTTCAAAAAGCATTTGAATTCTTCAACCGTTTTTTCAAATAAACCATTAAAACTACAACAAGGCGGAGCGATGAACTCCGCCTTATCGTTTGAAAAATATTAGTATTTTTCGTTAAGAAGAGTGATGCCGTCGATTCTGATGTCGAAGTAAGGAGCTGAACGCTTCTCGGATTCATGGAAATAACCGTCGGAAATAACTTCTGTGTCAGCTTCAAAGTTAGCGTCAGAGTCAACATCTGCAAGGTAAGAATCAAGCTTCTCGCCTTTTACAGTGAATGTAGCTGTGTCGAATACATGGATAGTGCCTGCTTCGATCTGAGCTTTAACTTCGTCGATCTTAGCCTGTGTGCCTGCAGCAGCAGCCTTCTCGTTAACTTCTGTAAGAAGAACGGATTCTGTTGCGATAGTGCCTGTCCAGTCAGCATCAATTTCCTTATCGTTCTTTACACAGTCGATAATGTACTTGTAGTAAGGAGCCCAGTTGATTCTGGAGGAGATGATGAATGTGTTCGGGCACTGTGTTGCAGTGCTTCCGTTGTAGGAAACATCGGGGATGCCTGCTGTTTCACAAGCTGTGGGAGCGCCCATGGAGTCAGCGTGCTGGCTGATAAGCTTACAACCGTCGTTGATGAGCTTTGTAGCAGCTTCCTTTTCTTTTGTCTCGTCATACCAGCTGCCTGTGAACTGAACTTCCATAGTTACGGACGGGCAGATAGATTTTGCGCCGAGATAGAAGGATGTATAACCGGAGATAACTTCAGCGTATGTGAAAGCGCCGACATATCCCATTTTTGCTTCTTCAGCAGTGAACTTGCCTGCTTCGATCATTTCATTGAGCTTAAGACCGGCAGCTACGCCTGCAAGATAACGGCCTTCATAGATAGAAGCAAATGCGTTGTGATAGTTCTTGAGACCTTCTGTGTGAGCCTTTGTACCTGTAGCATGGCAGAACTGTACATCCGGGAACTCTTTTGCAGCCTGGATCATAAAGTCTTCATGGCCAAAGCTGTCAGCAAAGATGATGTTGCATCCGCTGTCAACAAGGTCTTCAGCAGCTTTTTTACATTCATCACTTTCAGGAATGTTGGGTTTGAAGAGATATTCAATGCCAAGTTCCTTGCAAGCTTCTTCAGCCGCTTTCATAAAGTTGTTGTCATAAGTTGAGTTTTCATCATGAAGGAAGATGAAACCGACTTTGACTGTCTTACCTGCGTTGTTTTCAGGTGTTGTTGTGTTCTCTTTGTTTGCGCCGCAGCCGGCAAGAATACCGATGCAGGAAACAGCAAGAACGAGGGCAAGTACGATGGATAATGCCTTTCTCATGCTTTTTACCTCCGCGCCTTTCGGCTTAAAAAATTTATAGCAATTTATATTGCTCAAACATTAATCGCAGAAACAGAGCTTTCCGTCGTCAGTCATGGACTTGACCCTTGCGAGAGATTCAACTCTCACGCCCGTTGCGCGAATCTCATCGCCGCCCGGCTGAAAAGCTTTTTCAATTACTATTCCTGCTCCGACGACCTCAGCGCCCGCAAGCTTTACAAGCTCGATCAAGCCTTTAAGAGCATTTCCCTGTGCCAGAAAGTCGTCAACTATCAAAACCTTGTCGTCAGAATGAAGATACTCCTTTGATACAATAATATTGTTTAGAGTACCATGAGTATAAGATTCGACTACAGAAGAATAAACATCATTGGAAATATTGTTCGTCTTTGATTTTTTTGCAAACAAAACAGGGACACCAAACTCCTCAGCCGTCATACAAGCGATCGCGATCCCGGACGCTTCTATGGTAAGGACCTTTGTTATCCCTTCATCTTTATACAGATTAAAAAACTCTTTTGCAATTTCGCGCAATAATCCCACATCGATCTGGTGGTTTAAAAAGCCGTCAACTTTCAGAACGCTGCCCGGATAGACTTTACCGTCTTTGAGTATTCGCTCTTCCAAAAGCCGCATACGCCTCAACCTCCCATCTCAAATAAAAAGAACATTATAATTATATAATATTGTGTCAGATTTTGTCAAGATAGAAGCGCCTTGTCAGATTGCTGATTTATGGTATTAAATAAGCAAAATTTATATGCAAAATTGATACTGAAAAGTTACAAAAAATTAACGGTTTTTTAATAATTGCCCCTCTGCTGTTGTTCGTAAGCATAACACAAAATTCGTCCGCTAAAATCGGGTTCGTATTTGTCTTAGGTGTCGAATGATTCTTCTGTAGTCTCTTCAACCTCCAAAGCAGTGGTCTCCTCAGCCGATTTATGCGAAAGATTATAGTTTTCCTGCAAGGTTTTATAATTGATTTTAAAGTGACCGGCAATGCTCGAATCAAGGGGAAAACGAATAGTTACGGTATTGCCGTTTAGGTCATTGATATACAGATAGAAATTACTGCCGTCAAGGGAAAAATTACTGATATCGATCTTTCTATAATCAGTTAAAGCAGAAATGTCGTCACTGCTCATTGAAGTATTTTCTTCAAAATAGTTTGCGACCTTTACTGAAATGATCTGCTTAAAATTACTGTCGAAGAAATCAGACGCGTCTATGACCTTATCGTTTTTGATGTCATAAAATGCAGTCAAAATATGCTGAGTGGTTTCTCCGTCCGGAAGCCTGTACTCTGTTTTTCTTACGATCTGGTAATAGTCGACAAAATCGGTGGATTCATAGTCGCTTAACATAATTACGCCGGTACCTTTTGCGGAAGGCTTGAAATGCTTGTACTTTTCAAGGAAGGTATCAATTATCTTTTCGTTCTGTTGTTCAATAAAAAGGTCGATGTTTTCTTTATTGAAGAGCGGATAATAAACTCCATAAGCGTATTTTACATCGCGCTTGATTATGCTTTTAACCGTTCCGACTTCTTTTGTTTCAGTTGAATACCTGAAATTTACACTCAAAATATTATTCTTTCTGCCGGTAATAAAAAGTACCGTTCCTATGCCTATGGCAGTAATAAGAACAAAGACGATCACCGATACAATAATACCTCTGAGCTTTTGATTTTTTGCCTTTCTGTTTTTTGAAAGAGCTTTCTTTTTCACAGATTCGGGAATATTTGAAGCGGATGTTCTGCTTGTTACTGCAGCCTGATTATTTTGTGCAGCTTTGCCTTTGCTTTGCTTAAATATATCAAGACCGATATCACTCTCATCGACAGCGTGAATATACCTGTCCACATCTATCGGCGAAGAACTTCTTGAGTTTATTTCACCGTCTTCAAAATCCATATTCTCTCCCTTTTTCTCCACATCATTCATCAGAAAATTTATCCTCCTGTTTTCTGTAAAACATTGTTATTATAGATACCTGCGTCTTCCAGCATCCACGCATCAGACAAATCAACGATTCCGTCGTGATTAACATCAGCCGCTTCAAGAATTAAGGCATCGTCAATTGTCATAAAGCCGTAATATGCCATGTTGATGTAAACAGCATCCTCGCCGTCTATACATCCATCGTAGTTGACATCGCCGTATATGAGAATATATACCCAATCATATACATCTCCGTTTGAGTCAACAAGACAAACTTTATACTTCGTGCCGCAAAGATCGGTTATCGAAATCATTTGTCCGTTTTCATTGAAAATGACTATATTTGAATTTTTGAACTGCGAGGAAATGTTTTCCGCCGTATTAACATCGACATCTATGCCGTAAATATAGTTCTGCTCTTTTTCCCAAAGCAAAGCTGTCGTCGATTTCAGTTCAAGCATATCTGCGGCAATTTTCATTTCGTCATCAAGATAATAACAATCATCATACACTTTAAAGAGTGATTTGTAAACAGTTTTGTCAAGATTTGTCGAAACGCAAAGTGTACCGAGAGCATATCTGTCAAACTTTATAGTCGCAACGGTTGAATCGCAAGAATACTCATCATCAAGCGAAATTACACCGTCATCGATTTGGACGATATTGCTGCCTAAAGAAGAATTTCCATAGAAAGTCATATCTCCTGTTTTAAAAACAGAAACATTATCATTTTCAAATTGTCCGCCGTAGACATTCAGTTCAGCTCCGTTTTCGACCCTTACTGCGCCAAAATCACAGTCGTTATCCAAGACCTTTCCACCGTAGATGTTCATTTCACCATAGACATCTGCCAAGCTGAAAGATTCGGATTCCATATTGCAAAGAACAGAGCCGTTATACATCGTCAGAGTTCCGCCTTCAAGCACCTTGATGATACTGTCTTTGTGAACAGAGCCGTCGATATAAAGAATATCGTTCGATTCATTGTTTGAAATATCGCCAAGGACAAGAGAGCAATTATCCCTGATTTCAAATATCGGTCCTGAAAGATCATCAGAGCCTGAAACGGTTCTCGCCTGTGAATCAGACAGGAGAGTAATGTTGCTGCGAACGGCAAGAGTTTCGCTGACAGTTACATCGTCAACAAGAGTTATGATAGCGTCATTTTCGCCAATGTCATCAAACGCTTCCTCAAGCGATGTGTAATAAACGCTGTGTGCGCCGAGGATGCTGACAAGAGCGACCTCAACAACTTCATCGGTCAGCAAATGACCGCTTGAATTGATATGCCAGTTCTGAGTTTGATAATCGTTAATATATACTCGCTTGTAATTGGCGGCGGCAAAAGCACCGTCGACTACTCTGATATCCTTCTGATATCGTTCCGGTGTTATATTTACGCAAACAGAGCTCGAATCAAGCTTTGAAATCATCGTGACAGTTTTACCTGCCGGAAGATAAACGTCGTTGCTTTGATCAATGAATCCATCGTCGCCCATTGAAAGCGTTCCTGAGCTATTGTACGCAGCCGAGCCAAAATCAGCGCTGTTGTTGAAAATTTCGCCTCCGCGAACTTCGACAGTTCCCGTGTTTACATAAACAGCTCCGCCATACGAGGCTGTGTTGGAATCGATCTGTGCTCCCTGAATAATGACTTTTCCCGAAATACTGTAAATTGCTCCGCCGTTTGAAGCCTGGTTTGAATAGAACCTGCCGGAAGCGACAGTAGCAGCAAAGCCTGACGAATCATTACAAACAGCTCCGCCGTTTGTAAAGGAAGTATTGTTGTGAATCAAGGCTCCGTCAAAGAGAGCTTCTCCCCTGTTATAAACAGCAGCTCCGTTATCAAAAGATATACATTCATATATTTCGCCGCCAAGGAAATTAGCAGTTCCGAGGTTATAAACAGCTCCTCCGTCTGACGCAGTATTTCCGCAAATATAAACTTTCACGAGATTAAATGTGCCTGTATTTTCGACCTTAATAAGACTTTCGCAAGAAGTCATAGTCTGCAAACTGCCGTCAAACGTTACAACAAAACTATCTTTTTTGCCGCCAAGGGTCAGTTCGCCGTTTATGTCAAATATACTGCCAAGATAGCCTTCGGCTCTCTTTACAGTGACATTTGCTTTGTCGGCAATAACAGTAACATTTCCGTTGACAGTTGCGCAATCAGCAAAGGTCATATCTTCAAAAATATACAGCACGGCAGTTTTGTCGCCTATTGCGTCACACGCTTGTTTAAAAGTACTGTAGTAAGAGATACTTTCGTTGATATCGACCTTGCAGTGAAATTCATATTTGAGGAATTTAACGCTTTCAAGTGAATCGTAATAATACTCAAAATTACCTGACGAGGAGATTTCGGCAAGTTGAGGATAGAAATAGAAATAATCTGATTCTGCGGTAGTTGCCCAGTCGCTTCGGTTGAATCCGGAAAGATGTGATATGGCTGTACTTCCGGTCATTTGTGAAGTTGTAAGGGCCGAAGCATAGTTGTCCGTTGCGGAGATACGCTGAGAATCATAGTAAACAGCAGAAATCGTTGTACTGGCTGCGCTTGCGCAAACAGCGCCATGGACGCCGGAAGACGAAACCTCTCCGACATCGTAACAGGCTGTGATCTCACCATGCCTTGAATAGCCGGTGATTCCCCCGACGATAGATTTTCCTGAGATTTTTCCCGTGTTATAGCATTTCGTAACACTTGCGCTGACACAATATCCTGCAATACCGGCACAATAATTATCACTTGACGAGATATCGGCGGAATTAAAGCAACAGGTAATCGTTCCCCTGTTTTCACCGGCGATACCGCCGAC
>JAFSTS010000104.1 GCA_017445685.1 Clostridia bacterium
CCGGTATAAGCAAACAGGTTAAGCACTTTCAGCGGTCTGTTTGAGCTTTTGATTATCGAATCCATCAAATCCCAGTTGCACGCCTGTTCGGGAAAAATCCCTGTGTGCTTGAAGCCCATTGTCTTGACATGAAAAGACAACTCCCGATAGGATATGTTCCATTCAGCCGGCATTTTTTTAAATACTTCCCATCTGCCTCCGCCGCTGTTGGAGCGAATATATCTCGCATGGGCTTTTTTCCAGAGGGGATTTTTTCTTTCGGTTTTCCAGATGACCTGAGGGTCGGGACGAATCAGGATTATATCTCCCCACCTCTCAAGCCGCTCTCCGTCGGAGCAGTCCAGAAGTTCATAGTCTTTCCAAAGTTCAGGCGTTCTCATAAACAAAATTGAATCGGAAATTTCCGTACCTTTCAAAAATTAAATCAGGCTCGTCTCAACGACCTGCGCGATCTCGTCGCAAAGCTTCGAAATCAGTTTTTCATCTTCGCCTTCGAGCATTACTCTGACAAGCGGCTCTGTTCCCGAAACACGAACAAGCACTCTGCCTTTGTCACCGAGTCTGTTCTCGGCGGACTCGATTGCTTTTTTAACTTCAATATTTTCGCTGAATCTGGCTTTGCCCATAGCGGAAACTCTGACATTCTTCATGACCTGAGGATATTTTGTCATCTGCGCGGCAAGCTCTGAAAGCTTTTTGCCCGTCTTGTGCATTATCTTCATAAGCTGCAAAGCCGTTACCTGTCCGTCGCCGGTTGAAGCGTATTCATGGAAAATAACATGACCTGACTGTTCTCCGCCGATGATATTACCGTTCTCCCTCATGTTTTCGAGCACATATCTGTCACCGACTTTTGTTTTTTCACACTTGATATTATTTTGCTCACAGAACTTGAAAAAGCCCATATTGCTCATGACGGTAACTACGACAGTATCGTTTGCAAGCTTGCCCTCGTCTTTCAAATACTTCGAGCATATTGCAATGATTTTATCACCGTCAACAAGATCGCCGTTTTCGTCGACTGCAAGAAGCCTGTCAGCATCACCGTCGAAGGCAAATCCTGCAGCGCAGCCTCCGTTTTGTCTGACAAAATCAGATATCTGCTCCATGTGGGTCGAGCCGCAGTTATCGTTGATATTGATGCCGTCCGGACTTGCTGAAAACACATCGCAAAGCGCGCCGAGACTCATAAAAAGTTCGGGAGCTGTTACGCTTGAAGATCCGTTTGCGCAATCAAGCGCAATTCTCGTATGGCTGAAATCACAGTCTTCAACAGTGCTTTTAAGATGTTCAACATAGTCAAACAGCGCAGTTTCGGATCGTTCGACTCTGCCGACTTTTCCGCCTACTACGACCTGAGGACGCTTTCTTTCATCGAAGATGATATCTTCTATCTCATCTTCCAGTTTGTCGGGAAGCTTGTATCCGTCACCCTGGAAAATCTTTATTCCGTTATATTCGCATGGATTATGGGAAGCCGAGATCATGATGCCTGCATCATATTTATATTTCTTGACAAGAAATGCCACGGCCGGAGTCGGCACAACGCCTAAAAGAAGAACATCTGCTCCCACGGAACAAAGTCCCGCAGTTATAGCAGCTTCAAGCATTTCCGAAGAAATTCTCGTATCAAGTCCTATCATCACCTTCGGTCTTTCGTGATGAGTATCTTTCGTTAAAACCGTCGCCGCAGCTCTACCAATCTGCATGGCGAGCTCGCAGCTTAATTCTGTGTTTGCAACGCCTCTTGCTCCGTCTGTTCCGAATAATCTGCCCATTATATTTCTCCTTGTTAAATCATAGATTGCTGTCCGGGCATTTCCATGCCCATGTGCTTGAATCCTGCCGGTGTGACTACTCTGCCGCGAGGAGTTTTGGAAATGAATCCAAGCTGTAGAAGATACGGCTCATATACATCCTCAATAGTTATCGCTTCTTCGCCTATCGTAGCGGCGATAGTTTCAAGTC
>JAFSTS010000105.1 GCA_017445685.1 Clostridia bacterium
CTGCCTGCTCAGATTTTTTCATGGATAAACAAGGCGGCAAATGAATCAATTTCAAACTTCCGCGGACTTTTTGAGGGTATCATGAGAATGATCATATTTGTCGGATATATGCTTCTCGTCTCAAGAATGCCCGATATCAAGAGAGTTTTCATGTATCACGGCGCAGAACATAAATCAATTTTCTGTTTTGAAAACGAACTTGATTTGACGGTCGAAAATGTAAGAAAGCAAAGCCGTTTTCATCCAAGGTGCGGCACAAGCTTCATGTTTGTGATGATAATTTTCAGCGTAATTGTCTCCAGCATAGTTTCTATTGCAATACCTGCGCTGACAAAATACACTCTCGTATGGGTACTAATCAAGATATTTCTTATTCTTCCGATAGTTATGGGACTTGGCTTTGAGTTTATCCGTTATGCGGGAACTCACGATAATCAATGCGTAAAGATCCTTTCTGCTCCGGGACTCTGGATGCAGAGGATAACGACTGTAGAGCCGACCGACGATATAATTGAAGTCGGTATAGCTTCGCTGAAAGCCGCGCTTTACGGAGTTGATGATAAAAAAGAAACTGAGGCAGAAAACGAGGATATTGTTGAGTCAGTCGGAAATGAAGCCGAAACAGTTGTTGAAGAAGAAATCTCACAAGAGTCTCATTTTGAGCCTGCTGATGTTACCGATGACGATGCTGACGAAGAAGAAATTATAGAGCAGACTCAGGAAGAAATTGAAGAGATTAAAGAGGCAGAGCAGCCAAAAGAGGATGTTTCTTCCGGCTTTATCAGCAAAAGTGTAGATGAAATGATGGAGGAGCTTTTGAAAGAGACCTCTTTCAATGACGAAATATGACATTTTTTGATGTTCTCAAGGAGGCTAAAAAACAGCTTCGCGATGTCACGCAGGATTATGAGTTTGACGCATGGGTGCTTTTTTCTCATAGCTTTGAAATGAGCAGGAGCGACTATTTTCTCAATTCCCGTTTGGAAGCTCCTGACGACAAAAAGGCAAGCTTTTTTGAGCTTGTTAAAAAAAGAAAAAGCGGTAGACCGCTTCAGTACCTTGTAGGCAAATGGAGCTTCATGGATAATGAGTTTCTTGTGGGAGACGGCGTGCTGATCCCAAGGGCAGACACAGAATGTCTTGTTGAAGAAGCGGCTCGTATTATAGATGAAAAAGGAGTCAAAACCGTTTTTGATTTGTGCGCCGGATCGGGATGTATTGGCATAAGCCTTGCAAAAATGTTCGAAAATCTTGAGGTTGTCTGCTTTGAAAAGTCAGATGAAGCCGTTGGATTTCTTGAAAAAAATGTTGCTTTAAACAATGCTTCAAATGTAAAAATCGTCATGGGAGATATTTTTGACGGCGCAGACTTTTATTGCCTCGGAGATTGTCAGATGATAGTCTCTAATCCGCCTTATATCAGAAGCGAAGAGATAGCTTCTCTCAGCAGGGAGGTTCTCTTTGAGCCGCGTCAGGCGCTTGACGGCGGAGAGGACGGGCTTGATTTTTATCGCGCGTTAAAGGAAAGATGGTTTGATAAGATATCTTCCTGCGGCAGTATTTTGATGGAATGCGGAGAAGATCAGGCCGATCATGTCAGAACGATTTTTTCTGAGTATAAAAATGTATCTTTTGTAAAAGATTTGAATAATATCAGGCGTGTTGTGTGCGCCGTCAAGGAGGAGAGATAATGTCACTTTTCAGGCTTGCAGGTATGGATAAAACGGAAATTCTGATTTTGTTTGCCGCTAAGATTTTTGTTCTTTTTTGTCTCTTGCCCGTTCATGAATACGCTCATGCTCTGATTGCGACGAAAATGGGCGATCAAACAGCAAGACTCAGCGGAAGACTGACTCTTTCGCCTTTTGCTCATTTGGATCTGTTCGGCTCTATAATGATTTTGCTTTTCGGAATAGGTTATGCTAAGCCTGTTCCTGTAAACCCCAACAATTTCAAAAACCCCAAAAAAGGCATGGCGCTGACTGCTTTGGCAGGACCTGTCTCGAATCTTATAATGGCGTTGGTATTTCTTATTATTCTTAATGCTTTTAAAACTTTTGGAACAGGATTGCTTTTAAGCAATGACTTGCTTTATACAATTGTATATTACTTTTTGTATTTTGCGGCAAACATCAATATCACTCTTGCCGTGTTCAATCTTCTTCCTGTTCCGCCGCTTGACGGATCGAGGATTTTCTGGGCGGTATTGCCTGACAAATACTATTTTAAGGTAATGCAGTATGAAAGATACATCATGATCGCGATGTTCGTTTTGCTTCTTACCGGCGCACTTTCGTATCCAATCTCGTTTCTTTCGCAGTGGGTCACAACAGCGCTGAATTTTGTTGCTTCGCTCCCGTTCAAATTTTTTAACTGAGGGTAGATTGATTTGGAAAAGATAAACTATAAAATCGAGGTTTTCGAAGGTCCTCTTGATCTTCTGTTGCACTTGATAAGCAAGCATAAAATTGACATCAACGATATTCCGATACTGGAGCTTGTCGAACAATATACCGACTATGTCAAGATGATGCAGGAGGAAAACATGGATGTCGCCAGCGAATTTCTGGAGATGGCGGCAAGGCTTGTTTATATAAAATCCGTTTCGCTTCTTCCCGTTCAGGAGGAGGAAGCGCAGCAGCTTAAGATGGAACTTACCGGCGAACTTCTTGAATATCAGCAGTGCAAGGCAATAGCAGAAGAACTGTCACACCATACCGACGGCTTCGATTTTTTCTCCCGTCAGCCTCAAAAATTTGATCCTGACAAGACATACAGGCGATCACACGAGCCTCTTGAAATATTGAAAGCATATTTGTCTGCCATTGGAAAAGGCAAGCGTAAGCTTCCTCCTCCTGTTGAAGCGTTCAGCGGGATTGTTGCAAGAAAAATCGTTTCCGTATCTTCGAGGATCAATAAAATAGTTACCGACCTGCTGAAAACAAAGCGCAAAAGATTTACCGATTTTTTTGTTTCAGCCGAATCACGCTCTGAGCTTGTTGCGACATTTCTTGCGCTTTTGGAGCTTGCTAAATCGAAGAAGGTCTACATTTCCGGCGACCGTGACGAAGCTCAGGTCGAACTAATGAACGAAGGAGAAAACCTATGACATTTAAACAGATGCAGTCAGCGGCGGAAGCTGTTCTTTTTGCAGCCGGCGAACCGCTTGAAATCGAGAAGCTTGCCCAGGCGCTCGAAATAGATGTTGAAAACGCCGAGAGTCTGATTATCACTTTGTCAGATTCTTATGATGAGCGCGAGAGCGGACTTCAAATAGTTAAAATGGACGATAAATACCAGATCTGCACAAGAAAAGAATATAGCGAGCAGATACGAAATGTTCTTGAATTAAAAAGGAATGCTCCGCTGTCATCGGCGGCATTCGAAGTGCTTGCCGTGATTGCATATAACCAGCCTATCACAAAAGCTTACATAGAGCAGGTCAGGGGAGTTGATTGCTCCGGAGTAATTTCCACCCTTTGCCAGAAGGGACTGATCGAAGAAGTCGGCAGGCTTGAGCTGCCCGGCAGACCGCTGATTTACGGCACAACTGCTGAGTTTCTAAAATGCTTTTGCATTTCATCTCTTGACGATCTTCCCGATGTGCCTGAACTCAACGAAAAAGTTGACGAGGAAACTGTTGAAGCGCAAAATGCCCAGCAGGAGTACGAAGAAGAAATCAGACAGTCCGACGAAGAAGACGAAGATGAAGAATGAGCGTTTGTCAAAAAGGTGGAATAACTGTTGATCGTTTTGAAAATTCTCGGCGCAATTATTTGGGGATAATACTTGTTTTATGTATCCCCGTATCCGTCTGCGCTCAGTTTGATAAAACCTTTGAAGTTAAAATCAAATATCTGTTTTTAACTTTTACAGTTATTCCGGGAAAAGAGAAAAAGAAAAAAG
>JAFSTS010000106.1 GCA_017445685.1 Clostridia bacterium
AATTCGCCGTGTGCCATGATAATCGAAACAAGCTTTTTTGATTTCATTCAAAATTCCAATGACTACTATTTTCCGCCGATAATCGGCAGCTATCTCAGATATGTTCGAATGATCGTTTTTCTGCTTACCATGATAACTACTCCGCTTTGGTATCTTTTTGTCATCAATCCTCAATGGATACCTAAATGGCTTGATTTCATAAGGATCGAACAGCCTGTCAGTCTGCCGGTTATTTTTCAGCTTCTGTTAGTCGAACTTGTTATTGACGCTTTAAAATTAGCGTCTCTTAACACCCCAAACTCATTAAACGCTTCCTTCAGCGTTATCGGCGCGCTTGTGCTCGGACAGTTTGCGGTAGACGCGAAGTGGTTTGTGTCAGAGGTTGTTTTGTATATGGCTTTTGTCGCCGTAGCAAATTATTCTCAGCCGAGTTTTGAGCTTGGATATGCTTTTAAGTTTTCGAGGCTGTTTTTGCTTGTTATGACCGCTATTTTTAATATTTACGGTTTCGTTTTAGCTTTGGTAATAATTTGCGTTGTTATTTCAACGACGAAAACAGTGACAGGAAAAAGCTATCTTTATCCGTTGTATCCTTTTGACAGGAAAGCTTTAAAAAGCCTTTTGATAAGAGGAAATATTCAAAACAGCAAGGGACAGAATGAAGAGAGAAAAAAGAGTTGACAAACAACTTTTGCAGTGGTAAAATATAATAAATCGTTGAAGAAGAAGGTCTGTTTTCACGGTTCTTTTTTCAGAGAGCGGCTGCCGAAGGCTGTGAGCGGCTGCAAAAGAAGAAAACTGATTACCGCTTCCGAGAGTGGCTGAAAGCTTGATTAAGGTCATCGTATCGACTGCGTTAAAGTCGTCAAAGCGGCTTCTGTTGAAGCAATACGGGTGGAACCGTGGGTAAATTATTGCTCATCCTGTTTTTAGGGATGAGCTTATTTTTTTGGAGGTATAAAAATGGTTAATGTAAAACTCAGAGATGACGTAAGAGCTTTTGAAGACGGCATGAGCGCTCTTGAAATTGCAAAGCAGGTCAGTCCAGCCTTGTGCAAGGCGTGCTGCGCATGCAAGATAGACGGCGTTGTGTCCGATCTCAAAACAACGATAAACAATGATTGTGAAATCGAATTTCTCACTTTCGACGATGAGGACGGCAAAAAGACTTTTCGTCATTCTGCTTCTCATGTTTTGGCTCAGGCAGTCAAGCGCCTTTATCCCGATGTAAAGCTTGCGATCGGCCCTGCGATCGACAATGGTTTTTATTATGACTTTGACAGTGATTTTTCCTTTACACAGGAAATTCTTGATAAGATCGAAGCCGAGATGAAGAAAATCGTTAAAGAAAACCTTCCGATCGAAAAACATGAAATGAGTCCTGCGGACGCTATAAAATATATGCAGGACAAGGGTGAAATTTATAAAGTTGAGCTTATTGAGGAACACGCTGATAAAGGTGAAAATATTACTTTTTATAAGCAGGGCGAATTTGATGAGCTTTGCGCCGGACCTCATCTTCCGTCAACAGGTATGATCAAGGCGTTTAAAATTACTTCCTGCACGGGAGCATACTGGAGAGGCAATGAGAAAAACAAGATGCTCCAGAGAATTTATGCAACAGCTTTCCCGAAAGCGTCCATGCTTGAAGAACATCTCGCACAGCTTGAGGAAGCTAAAAAGAGAGATCATAATAAGCTCGGCAGAGAGCTTGAACTTTTCACGACCTCCGATGTTATCGGACAAGGTCTTCCTATCCTTCTTCCCAAGGGCGCAAGGATAATCCAGCTTCTCCAGCGTTTTGTTGAGGATGAAGAGCAAAAGAGGGGATGGCTTCTTACTAAAACTCCCTTTATGGCTAAGCGTGAGCTTTATCAGATCTCAGGCCACTGGGATCACTATCGTGACGGAATGTTTGTTCTCGGAGATCCCGACAGCGAAGGAGAAGTTTTTGCGCTTCGTCCGATGACTTGTCCTTTCCAGTATCAAGCATATCTCAACAGAGCAAGGTCTTACCGTGATCTTCCGCTTCGCTATAATGAAACCTCAACTCTTTTCAGAAACGAAGCAAGCGGTGAAATGCACGGTCTTATCAGGGTAAGGCAGTTTACTATTTCCGAAGGACATCTTATGTGCCGTCCGGATCAGCTTGAAGAAGAATTTAAAAACTGTCTTGAGCTTGTTATATATATGCTTAAAACGCTTGGTCTTTACGAAGATGTTTCATATAGATTCTCTCAGTGGGATCCTGAAGATACTGAAAAATATATCGGCACTCCCGAACAGTGGGATGAAGCCCAAAGCACGATGGAAAGAATACTTAAACATCTTGAAATTCCGTATAAAATCGGTATAGGCGAGGCTGCTTTCTATGGTCCGAAGCTTGATATCCAGATAAAGAATGTTCACGGAAAAGAAGATACCCTCATTACTATCCAGATCGACCAGATGCTTGCTGAAAAATTCGGCATGGAATATGTTGATAAAGACGGAACGAAGAAGAATCCGTACATCATTCACAGAACTTCTATCGGCTGCTATTAAAGAACACTTGCTTTGCTTATTGAAAAATATGCAGGTGCATTTCCGCTTTGGCTTGCTCCCGAGCAGATCAGGATAGTTCCGATCGCCGACAGACATCTTGACAAGGCTTACGAAGTTAAACAGCAGCTTGCAAAGAGCGGAATCGTCCGTGTTGAAGTTGACGACAGAAGCGAAAAGCTCGGTTATAAGCTTCGTGAAGCGCAGCTTCAGAAGATTCCCTATATGCTCGTAATCGGCGATAAAGAGGCTGAAACAAATACCGTTTCTGTCAGAAAGCGTTTCGAGGGCGACATCGGCTCGTCAAGTGTTGATGAATTTATCACTAAAGCTCTTGAAGAGATAAATAATAAAGTAATAGGCTGATGGATATTAGTTTGTATTTTGAAAAACAGGGCGAGGGGTTTCCTCTCGTCCTGCTTCACGGTAACGGAGAAAACGGCGGATATTTCGTCAATCAGGTCGAATATTTTAAAGATAATTTTTCTGTTTATTCAGTCGACACAAGAGGACACGGAAAATCTCCGCGAGGCACTGCGCCGTTTACGATAAAACAATTTG
>JAFSTS010000107.1 GCA_017445685.1 Clostridia bacterium
ATGACCACTTCGATACGCTTCCATATTTTTCTTGTGGCCGACAAAAGGGTCGAATCCCTTTTCCCCGAACACGAGAATTATTCTATCAAAATCAAACCGTTTTGTCAAGGATTTAGCTCTGCAAATTTACACAGGACGAAAACATATCGAAAAGTATTTCGGTATGATGAAATCTCATGTTATTTTTTTCGGCAAAAAACACGAATCTTTGACAATGTTCTATTGTAAAAGAAAAAATCTTATGATATAATCACTGAGTAAAACAAACGGGAATCTGCAAAGCTTGATAATCGAGTGACTATTCAACAACGGAGGACGACAAAATGAAGAAAACAAAACAGCTTCTATTGCTTGCGTTTGTGTCAGCCGTTGTTACATTTATGTCTATCGGCTCCTTTGCGTATACGATCGACGGCAGAGTTGATTATGACGGAGAATGGGGAAAAGCAAATGTTGTCGATGTGTCGCAGGATACTTTCAGCGGTTGCTACATTGAAAATATGTTTGTAAGGTATGATTTTCAGCCTGAAAAAGATGTTCTTTTTGTGTCTCTTCAAACGATTGAAAGAAAAGCGGTTGAAAACTACAACAACTGCTCTTTTGAAATTTCCATAAATGATTCCGAGCCGATCGTTATTTCGCCGAATGGCGCGGAATATGATGAGAACGCCTATTCTGTCAGCGCAGCGATGAAAAATCTTGCTGACGGAGTGAGTATGGAGGCAAAGATCGTTTTCAATATCGGCGTTGATGACAAGATCAACTTCAAATTTACCGCAACGGATTCCCACGGCGAAAAATCAAAGCAGTTTAAAATTCTCATGCAGGAATTTCAGGAGCCGGTCAGCACTACGGCAGAGCAGTCCTCGAGTAAAAGCAACAAGTTGACCAGGAAGGAAACCACAAAGAAAAGCGCTATAGCTGAAAGCAAAGCCGAGGAATATCATACAGTAAACCCCGATGAATATATTACTTTAGCAACTGCGCAAAGTGATTATGATACACTGCCTGCTGCTGACGAATCGACGACATTGACGGATGCCGAAGAAAATGAAAACAGCAAAACGGCGGAAATCGTTGTAAAAACCGTATCGGCAGGAGTCGTTTTAGCCGCCGTGGCGGTGCTTATCACTACTCTTCGAAGCAATAGAAAAGTTTAAGTTAAGCCTTTGAAATTGTCTGCCCGACTGACTGTCGGGTAGTTTTTGGGTATCAAAGCAGTGTGATTTGATGTGGGACTGGTCGATTTTTAAAATTATGGTTGACAAAGAAAGAATTTTGTTTTATAATCTACTATGCTATCACTTTAGCACGCTAAATTAACGGAGGTATTCGTGTGAATATTTGGGACAGTGAATCAGCTCAGGGACTATGTAAAGCCCTGATGTGCCTTGAAAACGAAGAAGAGTGCAGAAATTTCCTTGAAGATCTTTGCACGATAAAGGAGATCATGGATATTTCTCAGAGACTTGTCGTGGCAAAACAGCTTAACAAAGGTATCAGTTATAACGAGATAAGCAAGCGTACCGGC
>JAFSTS010000108.1 GCA_017445685.1 Clostridia bacterium
CCTGCAAGGCAAAACGCTCTATGTATGGGCAATTATAAGAAAAATCGTGGAGGTGGATGAATGACAAGCATCAGCGCTCTTCCTGCTTCAATAGTCAACTGGCTGAATATGCAGGATATCGGCGAAAACATTAAATTTCTAACGGAATATCCGCCGCAGTACAAGGCTGTTCCGCTCAAAAAACCAATCGTTTCTGTCGGCGTAAACAAGATAACGATAACTGACCATTTCACCGCCAACGACGACGGTGTTCTCGAAAGAGACGAGTACTGCCGCACGGCAGACATTGAGATAATACTTAGTATCCATGTTCCGTTCTCCGACGGCGGCGAAAAATGCCATGAGCTTTTCACAACCGTTGTCGATCTGCTCACCTTCTCTTCTGATCTCAATATCACGATGTCACACTGCGACAACATCTCCTCCGACAGAGACACAGACGCCCTTGTCATGAACGCTTACATAAATGTTCAGTCTGATTTCTGTCCTGCCGAAGAAAGCGAAGACAATTTTCACTCGTTTCTTGACAAAGAATTTCTCTGCGGCACTCATGTCAGAGACGATCAGATCCACATCACCCAATCGGAACGGGAAAAATGGAACGGCAAAAACCTCGTCAACTACTTTCTCGGCTCGGGAGCAAGTGAAAGAAATGTGGATATAGGATTCCGTCCGCTGTTTATTGTGATTTTCGCTTCGGCGCATTTCCCGGTTGAGTACGCCGCAGGGTCAGACAAGGCTCACGTTTATATCGCTTTCGGCTCGGAATATTACACCACAAAAGGAATCGAGCTGACAAATACGGGCTTTCGTATTTACAACAATTCAAAAGCTTCTACCGAAAACGGCGTCTTAAGCCTTAATGAAGCAGGCAAGACATACTGCTTCTATGCCGTAAGACCCGATTGATTTTCGGGCTGTCACATTAAGACAAAAAATATAATATAAAGCAATTTCTTGAAATGAGATGATCGTGTTTTTAAATGCGTTCATCTCATTTTTTCGCATATGGAAGATTTTTTCTAACAAAGTATACAAAAGGCTGTAACAAAAATTTATAAATTTTTGAATAATTTACTCAAAAACTATTGAAATTATATTTGTGATTTGGTATGATAAGTATAAATAAATATATTCAAAGGATGTGATATTTTGGCAATCGGGAAAAGTTCGGATGTACCAATTTATCTTTTTCATCAGGGAAACAACGCTAAAGCTTACGAATACCTTGGCGCGCACAGAGTAGAAGGAGACCGTTTCGTTTTCAGAACATGGGCGCCCAACGCTTCAAAAGTTTGTGTTTGCGGCGATTTCAACTCATGGGATGAAAACGCTTCTCCCATGAAGCGCATAACAGACGGCGGAATATGGGAATGTGAGATTGAAAATGTCAAGGTTTTTGACAACTACAAATTCCTTATAACCGGTCAGAATGCCCAGCGTCACTATAAGTGTGACCCATATGCCTTCCACGCCGAGACACGCCCCGGCACTGCCTCGAAGATTTATGACATCGACATCCACGAATGGAAAGACAAGCAGTGGCTCAGCAGACGAAAGAGCCGTGACATCTATTCAAGCCCCGTAAACATTTACGAGGTCAATCTCGGCTCGTGGAAAAAGTTTGAAGACGGCAACTGTTTTTCTTACCGTCTTCTTGCCGAGGAGCTTGTAGATTATGTCAAGCAGATGAACTACACTCACATTGAGCTCATGCCGATCACGGAATTTCCCTTCGACGGCTCATGGGGGTATCAGACGATAGGATATTTTGCTCCGACCTCCCGTTTCGGCACGCCCGATGACTTCATGTATTTCGTTGACAAATGCCATCAGGCAGGAATCGGTGTGATTCTTGACTGGGTCCCGGCGCACTTTCCAAAGGACGAGCACGGACTTTACGAATTTGACTCAACCCCGTGCTATGAATACTCTGACCCGAAAAAAGGCGAACATTACCAGTGGGGCACAAGAGTATTTGACTACAGCAAAAACGAAGTTCAAAGCTTCCTTATCTCCAGCGCAATGTTCTGGCTTGAAAAATACCACATCGACGGTCTCAGAGTCGACGCAGTAGCTTCGATGCTTTATCTTGACTACGGCAGAGACGACGGTCAGTGGATCGCCAACAAATACGGCTCAAACGAAAACCTCGAAGCTGTTGAATTTCTCAAAAAGCTTAACACACTTATCTTCGGCGAATTTGGAGATGTAATGATGATAGCCGAAGAAAGCACCGCATGGCCAATGGTCACAAAGCCGACGCACGACGGCGGACTCGGCTTCAACTTCAAATGGAACATGGGCTGGATGAACGACTGTGTTCGTTATTTTTCGCTCGACGGTCTTTCGAGAAAATACAACCACAACAACCTGACTTTCTCGTTCTTCTACGCTTTTTCGGAAAACTTCATACTGCCGATCTCTCATGACGAAGTTGTCCACGGCAAATGTTCGCTCATCAACAAAATGCCGGGCGACTACGACGAAAAATTTGCAGGCGTGCGATCCTTTGTCGGCTACATGATGGCGCACCCCGGCAAAAAGCTTATGTTCATGGGTCAGGA
>JAFSTS010000109.1 GCA_017445685.1 Clostridia bacterium
CTTTTGCTTGCGTGTGTGGAAAAATCGGTGGAAAAAGTGGAAAACCCCTTATTTTTCGTAATTTATTTTCCTGAATTTTAACTTTTTTCTGTAAAGTTTCTCACTTTACACCGAATTTTCCACCGATTTTTGCTTTTCGTATTCAATTTTTTCGTATATTCATTTGCAAGATTACTCCGGTTTTTCTCTTAAAAACAGAACTTGATCTGCAAATTTCCTTTTGTCAAGGAACAATTTGGTTACAAAATAAGTTTATTTTTTAACAGATAATTGCAAGTTGTCCTTTTAGGCGTTTCATTATCGCAGTTTTCGACTTTTTGTATCATTTGTTGAAATTTTTGTCGGATTTTTGGCGAAAAAGTAGAATTTCACGAAAAAATATCCGCCGTCAATTGCTTGATAGCGGATAAAATTTTTCTTAAATATCAAAATACTTTTTCAGCTCCTCAGCCTTGTCGGTCTGCTCCCAGCGGACGCCGAGATCCTCCCTGCCGACATGACCGTAGGCGGCAAGCTGCCTGTAGATCGGTTTTCTCAAATCAAGCTCCTTGATGATCGCATAGGGCCGCAAGTCAAAAATTTTCTTGACTGCTTCTTCAAGCTCTGTTTCTTCGACTTTTCCGGTTGCAAAAGTATCGACTCTGACGGAAACAGGTTTTGCCACACCGATGGCATAGGCAAGCTGGACTTCACACTTTTTGGCAAGTCCTGCCGCAACGATATTTTTTGCAACATACCTTGCGGCATAGGCGGCGCTCCTGTCGACTTTAGTAGGATCTTTGCCGCTGAAAGCTCCGCCGCCATGTCTGGAGTATCCGCCGTAAGTGTCAACGATAATTTTCCTTCCCGTCAGTCCGCTGTCACCGGCAGGTCCGCCGATGACGAATCTTCCCGTCGGATTTACATAAATAATGGTCTCTTCATCAATAAGCTGTTCGGGAACGATCGGGTCGATGACATATTTCTTGACATCTTCTCTGATTTGTTCAAGCGGCACATCTGCGCTGTGCTGAGAGGATACTACGATTGTATCGACTCTTTTGACTTCGTCGCCGTCGTACTCGATAGTGACCTGCGTTTTTCCGTCGGCGCGAAGATACGGCAGCGTTCCGTCCTCGCGCACTTTTGTGAGCTGCTTGGCAAGCTTGTGCGCAAGAGAAATCGGCATGGGCATAAGCTCAGGTGTTTCGTCGCACGCAAAGCCGAACATCATTCCCTGGTCGCCTGCGCCGTTGAGATCGTTTTCGTCCTCGTCGCCGCCTTTTCTCTCAAACGAATTGTCAACGCCCAAAGCAATATCCTTTGACTGCTCGTCCAACTTGACCATTACCTTACAGGTGTTTGCGTTGAAGCCTTTTTCATCGCTGTCATAGCCTATCTCGCATACGACATCTCTTGCGATTTTTTCAATATCAACATCGCAGTTTGCAGTGATCTCACCCATTACACCGATGAAGTCCGTTGTGCAGAAGGATTCGCACGCAACTCTGGCATAAGGGTCTTTCTTAAAAATTTCATCGAGTACGGCGTCGGAAATATTGTCGCAGATTTTATCGGGATGTCCGGGAGTTACCGACTCGGAAGTAAAAAATCTTCTTGTCATATCTTTCATCCTTTCCTTAAAAAAATATGCCCCAAGGCGACACCTCAGAGCTTCATCTTATCTTTCGGTGTGACCGCAGGATTTGGCACCTTGCACAATGCAGGTTGCCGGGCTTCACAGGGCCTGTTCCCTCCGCCACTCTTAATAAGTCATATTTTTTCAGTTGTGAAAACATTATACACTGTATGTATAAGCTTTGTCAAGGAGAATGTTAAATTTTTCTCAA
>JAFSTS010000110.1 GCA_017445685.1 Clostridia bacterium
AATGCTGCTTAGAAAAATCGACGAAAAAGGTATGACCGACGCACAGTGCTACAAAAAAGCAGGAATAGACCGGAAGCTTTTTTCAAAAATCAGAAGCGACCGTCATTACAGACCGAGCAAAGCTACTGCAATTTCGTTTGCAATTGCGCTTGAGCTGACCCTCGAAGAGACAAAGGATATGCTCATGAAAGCCGGCTTTGCGCTCTCGCGCAGCAGCAAGTTTGATATTATAATCGAATACTTCCTCCAAAATCATAACTACAATATTTTTGAAATCAACGAGGCTCTTTATGCGTTTGACCAGCCTCTTCTCAGGTAAATTTGTCGCTTCTCATGCGACCTTTTGCAAAACCGAAAAAGATATAATGTGGCTGTAAGGTGATAGAAACCGAACGACCACATTATTTTTTTGGAGGTATTTAAAATGAAAGAAACAAAAAACAACATCACAGAGCTTGTTTTCATCCTCGACCGAAGCGGCTCAATGGAAGGTCTGGAAAAAGACACTATCGGCGGATTTAACTCTATGATCGAAAAGCAAAAAAAGCAGGAGGGCGAATGCTTAGTCTCGACGATTATTTTCGACTCGGTCAGCGAGGTCATTCACGACCGTGTAAAGCTCGAAAAAATTAAGCCGCTGACAGAAAAAGAATACTATGTCAGAGGCAGCACGGCTCTCATCGACGCTATCGGCGAAGCGGTCGATCACATCTCAAACATCCACAAATACTCCCGTTCGGAAGATGTGCCGGAAAGCACCATGTTTGTCATCACGACCGACGGTTATGAAAATTCAAGCAGAAAGTACACAAGCGACAAGGTCAAAAAAATGGTCGAAAGAAAAAAGCAGAAGTACGGCTGGGAATTTCTTTTCATCGGCGCAAACATTGATTCCGTTGAAACGGCAGGACATTTCGGCATCGATCCCGACCGAGCCGTCAACTACCATGCAGATTCGATGGGCACAAGCGTTTTGTACGAAGCCGTCGGCAACACGGTAAGCGCCGTAAGAAAACACAGAGCAATTGACAAATCGTGGGGTAAGAAAATCAGCGAGGACTTCGAAAAAAGAGAAAAGAGTTAAGACGATGGGGCTGCCGAATTTAGATGAAAACGATGTTTTTCGCTAAATGTGACAGCCCCTTGCTTTAAGCACTGCCGGTTAGAGAATTGTTTCCATGCCGGTTTTTTGAACTTTCATGCCCATTGCTTCGTAAAACTTCTTAGCTTTTTCGTTGCACTCCCACACATTGAGCGTGACATTATAGCAGCCGATTTCTTTTGCATATTTTACGATATGTTCATACATTGCTTTTCCAATGTGCCTGCCGCGCTCATTCTCGTCAACGCAGATATCGTCAACGTAAAGAGTCCTGATATCTGTCAGCAGACTATCATTTTTATGCTCCGCAAGCTGACAAAAAGCATGAGCTGAAATATTGTCCTTTTCATCTTCGAAAACAAAAATGATCATCTCTTCGTTTTCGATTATTTTTTGCAGCTCTTCTTTGGTATATTTTGTTGAGCCGCCCTTGAAAATGTCCGGTCTGCCCTCGTGGTGAAGAGCTCCTACCTGCGAAAGAAGCTTCATTATCGCATTGACATCTTCTTTTTTTGCTTTTCTTATCATTTTGACCTCCGGGAATTTATTTTACAGTTTTATGAACAAGCGGCACCCCCGACGGCTTTTCTTTCGAAAACTCGATCGCGTCAAGAAAAATCTCTTTTGACTGCGAGAAATCGTCATTTTGCGAAGAATAAAGCGTTGCAATTTTTTCGCCTGCTTTAACAAAATCCCCTCGTTTTTTGTTAAGTCTTATTCCTGCGGTAAAGTCGATTTTTCCGCCAAGCTCCGTTCTTCCCGCTCCGAGGACACAAGCGGATTTTCCGATTTTTTCGGTGTCGGTTTTTGAAATATATCCTTCTTTGAAGCTATAAACATCGCACGAATATTTTGACTTTGAAAATTCATCGCTCAAAAGAAATCCAATGTCTCCGCCCTGACATGATATCCATTCGCAGAACTTGTCAAAAGCCGCTCCGCTTTCAAGAGATTTTTCCACCATATCCTCAGCGTTTGAAATATCGACACCCTTGCACAGAGCTACCATGTTTGCGCTGAGCTTTACGCAAAGATCGCGAAGCTCGCCTCTTTCTTCGTTTTTCAAAACTTTTATGCTTTCTTCAACTTCTATCCTGTTGCCGATACAACTGCCCAAAGGAGTGTCCATATCGGTTATCAGCGCAACGGTGTTTCTGCCGTTTCTCTTGCCGATCTCAACCATCTCTTCGGCAAGAGCCTGCGCGTCCTGTAATGTTTTCATAAATGCGCCGCTTCCGCATTTGACATCGAGAACGATACTATGCGCTCCGGCAGCAAGCTTTTTGCCCATTATCGACGAGGCAATCAGGGAGACATTGTCGACCGTGGCGGTCAGATCCCTGAGGGCGTATATTTTTTTGTCCGCAGGCGCAAGATTTCCGCTTTGACCGACTACGCAGATCCCGATCTTTTCAACCTGACTCAAAAATTCTTCCGTCGAAAGCGAAGTTTTGTAACCCGTGATCGACTCAAGCTTGTCGACCGTTCCGCCCGTATGACCAAGCCCTCTGCCTGATATTTTTGCAACAGTGCAGCCGAGGCTTGCAACGGTCGGCGCTACGATGAGAGTCGTTTTGTCGCCTACTCCGCCTGTGCTGTGTTTGTCGACCGTATTGCTGCCGAAGCGTGATAAATCGACCGTATCTCCCGACAGACAGATAGCTCTTGTAAGAGTTGCCGTCTCACGCGAATCCATGCCGTTTAAAAAAATTGCCATAAGTAACGCCGAAGCGCAGTAATCGGCAATTTCTCCGTTTGTATAGCCTTTGACAAAAAATTCAATTTCTTCGTCCGTCAGCTCGTGTCCATCTCTTTTTTTCTCGATAATATCGTAAATTTTCATTTTCTTATTCTCCGAGCGTGAAGCTTTTGGGCAGCATTTCTCCAAGCGTGTGTATTTCGACGCCGCCCTCTTCGTCTTCAAAAATCAATTCAAATTCCTCTTTGCAAAATTCGCTCATCACCTGGCGGCACGCCCCGCAGGGATAACAAAACCCTTTGGCCTTTCCGTTTTTTCCGCCGACGACGGCAATTTTTCGAAACCTTTTTTCACCATCCGACACCGCCTTGAAGAAAGCAGTTCTCTCCGCGCAATTGCAAAGCGGAAAAGAAGAATTTTCAACGTTGCAGCCCGTGTAAACTCTGCCGTCTTCACATAAAAGAGCCGCCCCTACGCTAAACTGTGAATAGGGGCAGTAAGCATTTTTCATCGCCTCTTTTGCAAGAGACAGGAGATTTTTGTCACTCATATTTATCACCCGAAATAATCCAAAACGGTTTTTGAAATAAAATCAAACGAGTCCACCGTGCCGAAATTCACGCTTTTTTCGCTCTTCCCGTAAACAAGCACAGGCACTCTCTCCCGTGTGTGATCCGTTCCTTTAAAGGCAGGGTCGCAACCGTGATCGGCTGAAATTATCAGCATATCTTTTTCGTTAAGCTCCTCCAAAAATCCGCCAAGCCAGCCGTCAAAATCGGCAATTGCTTTTGCGTAGCCGTCAACATCCCGGCGATGACCGTAGAGCATATCAAAATCGACAAGGTTTGCAAAACAAATCCCGTTGAAATCACGCTTGACTATTTCACTGAGCTTTCGCATACCGTCAAAATTGTCCGAAGTAAAATTGGATTCGGTAATGCCTTTATGTGCAAAAATGTCGGCTATCTTGCCAACGGAAATTACATCAAAGCCCTTTTCTTTCAGTTTGTCAAGCATTGTTTTTTTCGGCGGCTGAAGGGAAAAATCATGTCTGTTTTTTGTCCTGTAGAACGGATATTCTCCGGCGAAAGGACGCGCAATGACTCTGCCGACTGCATATTTTCCGACAAGAATTTCCCTCGCCTTTTTGCAATATTCATAAAGCTCCTGCACGGGCACGATATCCTCGTGAGCCGCGATCTGAAAAACACTGTCGGCTGAAGTGTAAACGATAAGGTCGCCCGTTTTCAAGTGCTGCTCACCGTAATCCCTGATAACCTGCGTGCCGGAATAAACCTTGTTGCAGATAACTTTTCTGCCGACTGCATTTTCAATTTTTTCAATTATTTCGCGGTCAAAGCCGTTTGGAAAAGTCGGCATCGGCTGCTCGGAAATCAGTCCCGCGATCTCCCAGTGTCCTATCGTGGTATCCTTGCCGCGCGACTTTTCAACCATTGCGCCATATGAGCCGGCAGGGTAAGGACATTTTTCAATGCAATCCACGCCGTCAATATTTGCAAGTCCGAGCTTTATCATGTTTTCGGCGCAAAAGTTCGAAGAGCCCGAAATCGTTTTCAGCGTGTTTGCGCCTTCATCGCCAAAGTCAGCAGCATCGGGAGCGTCGCCTATCCCGAAGCTGTCAAGAATTATTAAAAACAGCCTTCTCAATGTCAATTCTCCAAATCTGCCGCCGTTTCAAGCGCAAGAGTGATCATATCAGTCAGCGACTGCTCGCGCTCTTTTGCGGTAAGCTCCTCACGCCTCATCAGGTGGTCGGACACTGTGCAGACGGCAAGCGCTTTTTTGCCTGCCTTTTGCGCGTTGAGATAAAGAGCCGCCGCTTCCATTTCGACGGCAAGCACGCCCATATCGGACCATCTTTTTGTGCTTTTCATTTCTTCCGGCAGATAGTCTTCAAAATTATAAAACGTGTCGCTGGAAAGAACGCTGCCTACATGATATTTAAGCCCGGCAGCCTTTGCCTTTTGGACGCATTTTTCCACAAGTGAATAATCCGCCGTCGGAGCAATATATCCCGGAACGCCGAAACGCTCGATCATGGCTGAATTTGTTGAAGCAGACAAAGCTATGACTATGTCACGGACGCCGATGTTTTCCTGCATTGCTCCTGCAGAGCCGATACGAATAATATTTTCCACGCCGAAAATATTATAAAGCTCATGGCTGTATATCGAAATTGACGGCATACCCATTCCGCTTGCCATAATGGAAACCTTTTTGCCTTTATATTCGCCGGTATACCCCTGTATGCCCCTGACATCATTGACAAGAACAGAATTTTCAAGAAAGTTTTCGGCAATAAATTTTGATCTTTTCGGGTCTCCCGGCATAAGCACCGTCTTTGCAAAATCGCCGGGTTTTGCGTCAATATGAGGAGTCGGATAATTTTTCATTTTTCGCGTTTCCTCCCTGTTTGAGTTGTTTAATTATCCTGCTTGTGCCGAGTCTTGACGCGCCCAGCAGGATAAAATCCTCGGCGTCTTTAAGGTCGGATATTCCGCCTGCGGCTTTTATAAGCTTGCCGTTTGAAATATTTTTTGCAAAAAGAGCCACATCTTCTTTTGTTGCGCCGCCTGAGCCGAAGCCAGTTGAAGTCTTGATATAATCTGCGTCCGAGGCGCTGACGATTTTGCACATCTTGATTTTTTCGTCTTCATTAAGAAAACAGGTTTCGACAATGACTTTCAGTATTCTGCCGTCACAGCACTTTTTTACCTCGTTTATCTCTTCAAGGATTTTTTCAAAACTTCTGTTTTTTACATCAGTCAGGTTGACGACCATATCAATTTCATCCGCGCCGTTTTTAACAGCGTCAGAGGTTTCAAAGCATTTTGTTTTTTCTGTTGAATAGCCGTTGGGAAAACCGATCACTGTACATATCTTAACTTTTCCGTCGGCGTATTTTGCCGCCTTTTCAACATAACACGGGGCAATACACACGCTTGCCGCGCCGTACTCAATTGCGTCGTCGACCGCTTGACGAACGTCTTCCCATTTTGCCGTTTGGCTCAAAACAGTGTGATCAACCTTTGAAAGAATTTCGCTTAGTTCCATTTTGCTCTCCGATCAAAGCTTTTCCGCCGCGTCAATAATTATTTGTACTGCGTTTTCAACTCCGAGTTTTCCGCTGTTTATGCAAAGGGCGTAGTTTTCCTTTTCGCCCCATTCCATCGAAGTGTAAAAGCGGTAATGTCTGCTGCGCTTTTTGTCGCTTTCTTTAATCATTTTTTCAGCCGCGCTCTGATCAAGAGCATATTTTTGCATGATTCGGTTAAGCTTGAAATATTTATCGGCATAGATAAAAACATTCAGGCATTTGACATCTTCTCTTAATATGTAGTCGGCGCATCGTCCGACTATGACGCAAGAGCCTTCGTCCGCGTATTCTCTGATGGCTCTGCTTTGTGCAATATAGATCTGATCGGACATGAACTGAAAATTCTGGTTTGCAATTCCGCCGGTTGACAGATTGAACAGCATACTGTTTGTCACGCGCTGCTCCTCTTTCTCAATAAAATCCTCCGAAAGACCGCTGTTTTCGGCAGCTTTGAGGATTATCGCTCTGTCGTAAAACGGTATTCCGAGCGCCTTTGCCGCTTTTTCTCCGATCTCTCTGCCTGCGCTGCCGAACTCTCTGCTGATTGTAATTACAAGATTGTCTTTCATATTCAGTCCGCCTTTCTTTTTCTTTATAGATATATTTTACATTAACTGAAAAAAAATTGCAATTATTTTGAGATAAATTTTAGTGTTGACTTTGTTAAATTTTTGTCGTATAATAAGGATGTGATCTGCGAGGCTTTCTTGCAGAAAACGATTTTTACAATTTACTGACGCCGAATTTTTTAAGGCATAAGGACGATGGAACATATTTTGTATTTTGCCGCGTCCTTTGACGCGGTTTTATTTTTTAATAGGAAACTACTCGTTTCCTATTAAAAAATAAAATTTATAACGCCCGCCGATTTTGCCCTTCGGGCAACGGCGATGGCAGAATCGAAAGCGACTTTCTGTGCCGCAGACGCTTTCTTGTTAGGAGGAATTTATCATGGAAACAAGAGTAGCTCTTATTGGAATCATTG
>JAFSTS010000111.1 GCA_017445685.1 Clostridia bacterium
CCTAAGTTTATCGGCGGATAGAAATACAAATTGCCGACAAAGTTGCCCAGAACGCCGAGAATATTTGCCAAAAATCTGCTTTTTAGCCCCATGAACAAAAGCTTGAAAACGATCATGTTGTTGAGCGTGGTTTTGACCTTCAGCTTCATTTTTATGCTCTTTTTGCCAAAGGAAAAGACCATGTTTTTGACTTCGGGAGTTTCGATCAGTATGACCTGAACTTTCAGCTTGCCGTCGGGAGTCCATCTGCCGTAAGCGGCGGCATGAGTCAGGTTCTGACCGAGGTTGAGCGCGCTGTATCTCGTCTTGCCGTCAAAGCTTATGACAAGCTCGTTTTCGCCGTAGTTCTTTTCAGTCCATTTCATCATGGCGAAGCTTTCTTCAAATTCAAAGCTGATGTCGTCCATTTTACCCGGCTGCTTGACAAAAACAAATGACGCAGGAACGGACTGCATGGTGAGGTATCTTCTTTTTATCATTTTAAAGCATTTGCCGTTGAGATACTCCTCCGTCGCAAGATTTCTCGGACCGCTTTCGAGGATGTCGTAGGAGATGTTTTCCAAAAATTCCTCAAAATGAGCCTTTTTCTCGTCGGAAATTTCTATTGCATTTTCATGGTAAAATGCCGCCGGGAAATACTTGTCCACAAGCGGAAAGATGTCAAACTGCTTTGAGTCGCCCGACTGCATTACGACAAATGCGTCGTGTTTGGGATAGATAAAAATATACTGGCCGAAAAAACCTTCGAATCTGTAGTATGTGCCCTCGTAGTTCGCCCAGATCTGATAGCCGAAGCCGAGATCCTTTGCGTAAGCTCCCGTAAGATCGCTGACGAGAGGACTTACCATCGTGTCCATCCATTCGCGGTCGACGACCTGAACGCTGTCCCAAACGCCGTGGTTTAAAAAGAGCTGAGCTATCTTCGCCATGTCGTCGGCTGACCAGAAAAGTCCCCATGCGGCAGCTTCGTATCCTTCGCGGTCGGTTTCCCAAAACGGCTTTTCGATACCGAGCGGCTCAAAAAGACGGGGGTTGAGGTAGTCGCTGATGGTAAGACCCGTGACCTCGGTGAGCATTCTGCCCAGGACATAGGTGTATTCGCTGATGTAGTGGAACTTTTCACCGGGAGGAGCAATAGTCCTGCCGCTTACGAAAATATCAAGCCAGTCGCGTTTTTCCTTGCTGCTGAGGACATTGATGGCTTTCCCTGCCGTCATAGTCAGAAGATGCTCGACGGTTATGCCCTCGATTTTTTTAAGCTCCCTTTCGGAAAATCTGTCGGGAAAAACTTCGTCGATAGTCGTGTCAAGGCGGAGCAGCCCTTCATTTATCGCAAAACCTATAGCCAGAGCAACAAGAGGCTTTGAGGAGGAAAAAGACGAATATCTGAAAGAAAAACCGTAAGGCTTTTTGGAGCATTTGACGCCGATTTTCCCATACCGTCCGATAATGATATTCTTGAAATTATAATCTTTTTGCTGACATTCCTTGATAAAATCCTCAACAACAGAGGAGTCTATTCCCAAATCTTCCGGGCAGGAGGCTTGCTCAAGACCCGACTCTCTGAATAAATTCTGCATTCTTTCAATCACCCTTGGGTCACAATTTGAATACGCTAAGCTGATTATATCATATCCTGCCGAAAAGTTCAATACATCAAAAATGTAAAACGGCTTTCTTTTTTTGAAAAAATAACGTTCGTCAAGAAAATTGCTGACATTTCCGTTGACTATCAGGTAAATTGGTGATAAAATAATAAATAATCTTTTTTGAAATACAAGAAAAATCATCGGAAGGGTGTTTTTGATGAAAGAAATTATGATAGGCAACGCTGCCGTTGCCCGTGGATTGTTTGAGGCAGGCTGCGGCGTAGTCTCAAGCTATCCCGGCACTCCAAGCACAGAGATCACGGAGTTTGCTGCGAAGTATGACGAGATCTACTGCGAATGGGCGCCTAACGAGAAAGTGGCGATGGAAGTTGCTTTCGGCGCTTCTCTCGGCGGAAAAAGAAGCTGCTGCACGATGAAGCATGTCGGATTGAATGTTGCGGCTGATCCGCTTTATACCATGTCCTATACAGGCGTAAACGCAGGAATGGTCGTTTGCGTAGCTGACGATCCCGGAATGCACTCGTCTCAGAATGAGCAGGATTCCCGTCATCATGCCATCGCTTCAAAAGTTCCCATGCTTGAGCCGTCTGATTCGGCTGAAGGACTTTTGTTTGCAAAAGAAGCTTTTGAACTGTCTGAAAAATATGATACTCCCGTTATTATCAGAATGTGCACAAGAATTGCCCATTCCCAGAGTATCGTTGAAACAGGCGAGAGGACAGAGCTTGAACAGAAGCCTTATGAAAAGAATCCTCAGAAAAATATTATGATGCCCGGTAACGCAAAGAAAAGGCATCCGTTTGTTGAAGAGAGAATGAAAAAGCTTGCGCTTCTCGGCGAGGAATGTATTTTCAATAGAATCGAAGGCGACAGCACAGAGCTTGGAATAATCACTTCCGGCACAAGCTATCAGTATGTCAAGGAGGTTTTCGGCGATAGCGTAAGCGTGCTGAAGCTCGGACTTGTCAATCCGCTTCCCGTCGAATTGATAAAGAATTTTGCAAGTAAAGTTAAAAGAGTCGTCGTCATCGAAGAGCTTGACGGCATAATCGAAGCCCATTGCAGAAATATCGGTATAGAAGTCGAAGGAAAAGAGCTTTTTTCGTGTATCGGCGAGTTCTCGCAGAAAACAATTGCTCAGGCTTTCGGAATCGAAGACAAGGAATTTGTTACGGCAGACAGCGAAATTCCTGTCAGACCGCCTGTGCTTTGCGCAGGATGTCCGCACAGAGGAATGTTTTATACTCTTGCAAAAAATAAAGTCACTGTTCACGGCGACATCGGCTGCTATACTCTTGGCGCGCAGGCTCCGCTTTGCGCTATGGATTCAACGCTCTGTATGGGCGCGTCCGTGTCGGGAATACATGGTTTCAATAAAGCTCTCGGAGAAAAAAGCGAGGGCAGAACGGTTGCTGTAATAGGCGATTCGACATTTATTCATTCCGGCATTACAGGACTTATCAATATTGCATATAACGCGACAAATTCGACCGTCATTATCCTCGACAATTCCATCACGGGAATGACGGGTCATCAGCAGAATCCGACGACAGGCTATAACCTCAAGGGCGATCCGGCGGCAAAAATCGATCTCGAAACACTTTGCCGCAGCGTAGGAATCAACAGAGTTACGGTGGTTGACCCGTATGATCTTAAAGCGTGCGACGAGGTTTTGAAGCGTGAGCTTGAAGCTAAAGAACCGTCGGTAATCATCTCCAGAAGACCTTGCGTGCTGCTGAAATATGTTAAGACAAAAGCGCCGCTTAAAGTCAACAGGGAAAAATGTAAAAGCTGTAAAAAGTGCATGAAGCTTGGCTGCCCTGCAATCAGAATACGCGACGGCAAAGCCGATATAGATACGACACTGTGCGTCGGCTGCGATGTTTGCAAACAGCTTTGCGCATTCGATGCCATAGAAAGCGGGGAATAAGACATGGAAACAAAAAGCATTATCATCGTCGGCGTCGGCGGACAGGGCTCTCTGCTTGCAAGCAAGCTCTTGGGCAGAGTGCTGATGAACGAAGGATACGATGTAAAGGTGTCCGAAGTGCATGGCATGAGCCAGCGCGGCGGTTCGGTCGTAACTTATGTCAGATTCGGGGATAAGGTTTATTCCCCGATAGTCGATCAGGGAGAGGCGGATTACATAATCTCCTTTGGAAAGCTTTAAGCGGCGAGATGGTCGTCTTATCTCAAAAAAGGCGGAAAGATTATCGTCAATTCACAGCAGATCGATCCCATGCCGGTCATCACGGGAGCTGCGGAATATCCCGAAAATATTCTTGACGAGCTCAGAAATAAGGGAGTTGAGATCGACGAGATCGACGCTCTTTCTCTGGCAAAAGAAGCCGGAAGCGTTAAAGCCGTCAACATTGTGCTGATGGGCAGACTGGCAAAATATTTCCATGTTGAAAATGAAAAATGGATAGAGGCTATTGAACAGGTTGTAGCGCCTAAATTTGCAGAGATGAACAAAAAGGCGTTTGAAAAAGGCAACACACTATAAGAAGGAGAAGGCTATGGAAAGGTATTTCAACAAGGAAATCGAAACTGCGTCAAGAGAGACGATGCAGGCGTTACAGAACGAGAGACTTGTCGCAACGGTCAAAAGAGTTTATGAAAATGTAGAGTACTACAGGAAAAAGATGGACGAAATGGGAGTAACTCCCGACGACGTCAAGTCGACGGACGATTTGAAAAAGCTTCCGTTTTTAAGCAAGGACGACTTAAGAGAAGCATATCCTTACGGACTTGTCGCAACAGATCTGAAAGATTGCGTCGGGATCCAGTCCACAAGCGGAACGACAGGCAGAAGAGTCGTCGCTTTTTACACTCAGCATGACATTGATCTTTGGGATGAATGCTGCGCAAGAGCGATCGTCGCCGCAGGAGGCAGCAATGAAGATGTCGTTCAGGTAAGCTACGGTTACGGACTTTTCACAGGAGGTCCCGGACTCAACGGCGGCTCTCACAAGGTCGGAAGTCTGACTCTTCCGATGTCTTCGGGTAACACAGACCGTCAGATCCAGTTTATGACCGATATCGGAGCTACGATCCTTTGCTGTACGCCTTCGTATGCTTCTTACCTTGGCGAGTGCATTGAAGAAAAAGGGCTTAAAGATCAGCTTAAACTCAAAGCCGGTATTTTCGGCGCGGAGGCATGGACGGAAGAAATGCGCCGCGATATTGAAAAGAAGCTGAATATCAAGGCTTATGACATCTACGGCTTGACCGAGATCTCAGGTCCCGGCGTTGCATTCGAGTGCTGTGAACAAAGCGGAATGCACATCAACGAAGATAACTTCATCGCTGAGATCATCAACCCCGAAACAGGCGAAGTTTTGCCTGAAGGCGAAAAAGGCGAGCTTGTATTCACAAGCATAACAAAGGAAGCTTTTCCGCTCATCAGATACAGAACGCGTGACATATGCGTTTTGTCAAGAAAAAAATGCTCCTGCGGCAGAACTCTTATCAAGATGGCAAAGCCCATGGGCAGAAGCGACGATATGCTTATCGTAAAGGGAGTAAACGTTTTCCCGTCGCAGATCGAAATGGTGCTTCTCAACAAGGGACTTACCTCCAACTATCAGATCGTAGTTGACAGAGTCGGCAGCAGCGATAAGCTTGAAGTACTGGTTGAAATGACTCCGGAGATCTTCTCAGATACAGTCAACGCCATAGCAGAAAAAGAGCAGGAGATCATCGAAGCGCTCAAATCGGTGCTTGGAATCTACGCAAAAGTCAGGATCGTCGAGCCGAAATCCATCGTCAGAAGCGAGGGCAAGGCGGTTAGAGTTATAGACAAACGACATCTTTATTGATCGGAGGGAAAAGAAATGGCAATCAAACAGCTTTCAATTTTTGTTGAAAACAAGGCAGGCAAAATCGTGGAAGTTACCGAGCTGCTTGCAAAAAATTCCATCGACCTTCGCGCGCTTTCGATCGCCGATACTCAGGACTACGGCATTATGAGAACGATCGTCGACGATATGGATAAGGCGAAAAAAATCCTTGAAGAAAACGGCAGCGTATACAAAGTGACGGAGGTCATCGGCGTTGAAATTCCCGATGTTCCGGGCGGAATGTCAAAGGTTTTGTCGATCCTTTCGGAAAACGGTATCAATATCGAATATCTTTATGCGTTTATTTCCCGTTCAAAAGAATACGCCTATGTTGTAATGCGCGTCAGAGATAACGCAAAGGCGGAAAAGATCCTCACCGATAACGGCGTAAACCTTGTCGATGAAAACGAAATCGAAAATATTTGAAAGATTTTAAACTGACCGGGGCTGTTCGCTATTTTGCGCGGACAGCCTTTTTGTATTTTCGAAAAAAGTATTGTAATTTGCTGAGATTCAGTGTATAATGACTGCATAGTTTGTTTTTATGCGCAGTGTTTTGTGCGCAGGGAGAGTAATATGTTAGGTAAATTTGTCAAGGTTGCCGTTACTCACCCGATAGGTTCGGAAAACAAACAGTATGGTTACAAATATCAACTGAATTTCGGCGATATCCAAAGCGGTATCAAATCAGGTATGCCGCGAAAAAAGGCGTATATCATGGGCATTAACCATCCTGTTGTGAACTTTGACGGCAGAGTTATTGCAATCATCAAGAGAAAATCGAGCGTCGCTTATGTTGTCGCGCCCAAGAGAATGAAGTTCATTGAAAACCAAATCGTCGACGCGCTTGCCGGCATGGAAAAGGACTATAGGATCGAGTGCCTTTATGAGCATTCCTGCGGCGCAGTTGTCAGCAGAGTGATCAACGGTCACAGGCGTTATCTTCTGATAAAAAACAGGCGCAGCGCGCATTGGGGCTTTCCGAAAGGTCATGTTGAACGCGGGGAAACAGAGGTCGATACTGCAAAGCGCGAGGTGCTTGAGGAGACGGGGATACATATCAACATTCTTCCCGATTTTGTTGAAAAGAGCGAATACTCCATCAAGGGAAAAATTGAAAAAACCGTTGCCATTTTTTTGGCGACGACTACGGATACGCGAACTACGATACAGCGTGAAGAGATAGAGGACTATATCTGGCTTGAATACGATAATGCGATCAAAACGCTGAAGTTTCCCAACGATAAAATGATCCTCGAAAAAGCCGAAAAATATCTCAACGGGATGGAGCTCAACTGAAAGGAACGGCAAAACGATTTGCCTGAGAGTAAATATGGCTGAGAGTATAGCTAACTGGTTTGTGGAGGTTTTTGACGGAAAGATTTCGCCTGAGCTGATAATTTTTATCATCTCCCTTTTTCCGATCCTTGAGCTGCGCGGCGGACTGATAGCCGCAGGACTTTTGAATATTCCTTTTTTTAAGGCGTTTGTAATATGCTTCATCGGCAATATGCTGCCTGTGCCGTTTATCCTGCTTTTTATAAGGAAGATTTTTGAAGTCATGAAGCAGTCAAAACCACTGCAAAAGCTTGTTAAAAAAATGGAACAAAAGGCTGAAAAAAACAGCGACAAAATTTTGAAATACGAGCTGTGGGGACTGCTTCTTTTGGTGGCGATACCTTTGCCGGGAACGGGAGCCTGGACAGGCGCGCTTGTTGCAGCTTTGATGGATATGAGCCTTAAAAGAAGTCTGCCGACTATTGCTGCCGGAGTGCTTATAGCCGGACTTATCGTCAGCGCGCTGATGTACGGCGTTGTGGGCAGCGTGATCAACTGATCAAAAAGGTGAGTCGAATGGATATCAAAGCTGTTTTTAAAAATATTACAAAAAAAATACTCAGGACAGGGTTTGAGATTTTTCTGAAAATTCTGTCCTGCATTTTCAAGCTCTTTCCTCTTAAAGAAAGGGTCTGTTTTTATTCTATACGATCTGACGGCGGGCTTCTTGAAAATGCAAAAGCTGTTTACGACAAGCTTGATTGCAAAAAAACAGTTCTTGCCAATATGCTCCCCCATTCTCACAGGCTGATAGTGAAAATTTATTTTTATCTTCTGACCAGTAAAGTTATAGTTACAGACGACTATTTGAAATATCTTCGTTATATTTCTTTAAGAAAAAAGCAAAAGGTCGTGCAGGTCTGGCACGCCTGCGGAGCTTTCAAAAAATTCGGTCTTGACGCTCCCTCGAAACTGAGCAGGGAGATGGAGAAAA
>JAFSTS010000112.1 GCA_017445685.1 Clostridia bacterium
ATACTCGGCTTTGCAGAGGATAAGTCCGCCTCTCGGACCGCGAAGAGTCTTATGAGTCGTAGTTGTGACCACATCTGCATAAGGCACAGGCGACGGATGAAGACCTGCGGCAACAAGTCCTGCAATATGAGCGATATCAGCCATAAGATATGCTCCGACTTCATCGGCAATTTCACGGCATTTTTTGAAGTCAATCGTTCTTGAATACGCGCTGGCACCGACAAGGATAAGCTTCGGTTTACATTCAAGCGCAAGTCGTCTCATATCGTCATAATCTATCATTTCAGTGTCGTCACTGACGCCGTAGGAAACGATATTAAAATATTTGCCGGAAATGTTATAAGGCGCGCCATGGGAAAGATGTCCGCCGTGAGCAAGGCTCATGCTGAGCACTGTATCACCCTGATCAAGCAAAGCGTAAAAAACAGCAAGGTTTGCGTTTGAACCACTATGCGGCTGAACATTTGCATGCTCTGCGCCGAAAAGCTCTTTAGCTCTTTCGATGGCAAGAGTTTCTACAACATCAACATTCTGACATCCGCCGTAATAACGCTTTCCGGGGTAGCCTTCGGCATATTTGTTGGTAAGAACACTTCCCATAACGCTGAGAACTTTTTCGGAAACGAGATTTTCGGAAGCTATGAGTTCAATGTTCTCGCGCTGTCTTTTCAGCTCGTTTTCGCAGGCTTCGCATACCTGCGGATCGTAATCCCTGATTGCATCAAAATTTACCATATTATCCTCCAAATGCAAAAATATGCGTTTATTATACACCTAACGAGATGATGTGTCAAGACACAGATTTAGGCACAACAAATTGTTTCAAGAACAACATATTGTTTAATTCTGCTTTCTTACGATTTCATATTCATCGCCTGAACGGTAATAAGGACAATTAAAATCACTTTGAGTCAAAAAGCGCATCATCTCGTCTTCGTCGAGATCAACATCGCAGTAATAGCACTCGTCCTCTTCGTCATAAACATAATTTGCACATTCTTCACACATTGACATAAATCTACCTCAAACCGCCTTAGCAACACCTGACAAGTATTGCTGAAAGATTATCCATATTTTCTCTGAAACCGTCTGTAAGTGCCTTGTCAGCCATATTTTTTAAGCACAGATGAGCGCTCTTGGTTTTTTTCAAAATTTTTGACATATCTTTTTCAACTATCCATTCCCAGAAGCCGTCGCTGCAAAGCAGAAAATCTCTGCCTTGAACAGTTACATCACTTTCGTCAATTTCAAACTGAAACCCGTCCTCGCTGTCGTTTCCGATCGCTCTCAAAAGCTTGTTTCTGTCTGAATGATGACGGATATCATCTTCCTTTATCTCTCCCATGTTCAAAAGCGCCTGCACAACGCTGTGATCTTCCGTTCTGTACTCATATTTGCTATTTTTAAAAGCATATAGTCTTGAGTCGCCGATATGTCCCCAGCTTGCTTTATCGCCATTTATGACGAGAATCACAAGAGTTGTTCTCATATCATAATAATCTCTCTGCTTCTGAGCGTTTACAACTCCTTCATTTGCAATTATAAAACAGTTTTTAAGAAAGTCAGGATTATATTCATTTTCCATTGTATATTTTTCAACAGCATCGACAGCCGCGCATGACGCAACATCGCCAAACCCCTGACCGCCAAGACCGTCGGCAAGGATAAAAACCTTTGTCTCTCCCCTGTCGATGATACGAACACAGTCTTCGTTTAGCGTTCTTTCTCCTCTTGAAGTAATAAGATCATACTCAATATTCATTTTGTTCACCATTACCCTGTTTTTAAAAATTATCTGATCTTTTTGAGCGTGAAATTGACACTCAGACCTCCGCTTTCGGATTCAGTTGCCCATATCTCTCCGCCATGCTCTGTAATAATTTCTCTGCATATAGAAAGCCCCAGACCGGAAACCGCTTTGCTTCGACTTTCGTCTGTAGTATAAAACGGCTCAAAAATCTTGTCGATTTTATCCTTCGGAACTCCCTCGCCGTTGTCGCAAAAGCTGATAACGACATCATCTTTAACCTGTGCGCAATAAATGTCAATTACAAGTTTTTTGCGCTTTCTTTTATGTTTTATGCTGTTATCTATCAGGTTGCCGAATACACGAACAAGGCTCAGTTCGTTAACGAGGACGACCGCTTCTTCGGAAAGCAGATAAGTGTTCATCTCAACCCCGTCATGCCTTAGATCACTTTCAAAATACGAATTGACTTCCGAAATAAGCGTTGAAAGCGAAATCTCTTTTTTCTTGCTGTTTTCAAGAGTATTATAATTCAAAAACTCATCGAAGTTAGCAATCAGATCTTTAATTGTATTTGCCTTAGCATAGATCGTATTTGTATATTTTTCGCGTCTTTCAGGGCTGATGTTATCCTTTTTAAGCTGTTCGGCATAACCTAAAATCGAAGTCAGCGGAGTCTTTATATCGTGCGACACGGACGCTATCATCCTGTTTTGCTTTTGGCGTTCGGTCTCAAGAGCCTCAATAAGATTGTCAAATTCGAAATTGAGCTGTTCAATTTCGTTTGAAAACTTTTCATTTTTAATATTCTTGATTGATTTATAAGATCTGATTTTGTCTCCAAGCTCATACAAGGGATTGAGAACTGACATTTTGATATAAAATGAGAAGATAACAAGTATCAACGCCATTACAAGAGTTTCAAACAAAATCAGCATTAGCAAAAGATAATATGAAATTTCGGTAACGGCAAAAGAATAGACATTTATAAAATAAATCTGTCTTCCGCTTTCTTCGTTTGTGAAGAAAAAATGATCGGAATTTTTAAAGTAAAATCTGTTTGAATCCTTCATCTGATCAATAAATTCTCTGTCAGGATAGCAGAAAACGGTTTCACCCTCAATATCTCCGATTTCAATTATCGTTTTTTCGTCAAATTCAATTGATTTACACGCTTGGGTTATATCGTTTATATCCGTCGTTGTAAGAAAATCAACTATCTGTTCTGTCTTGGCGACAACATCTTTTCTAAAATCAACAAGGTCGTTGTTTATATCGTCGGAAAGTGAAAAATTGACATAAAGTAAAATTGCCGCAACATTAAGAAAATACATTATAAGCAGGGAAATAGATATCCTCGCCCTTAACGGTAGCTTAAACTTCATTACTGTCTCCTGCTGGGGAAATCAATTTATATCCGTATCCCCAGATCGTTTTGATGTATTTTGAATCGGGATCCATTTTGTTTCGAAGATTTTTTATGTTGACGGCAACAGTGCCGATATCCCCGTAGCTGCTGCCCCATATATGAAGAAAAATCTCCTCTTTGCTCAGAACCTTGCCGACATTTTCCATGAAATATTCAAGTATCTGAAATTCCCTCATGGAAAGCTTGATCTTTTCGCTGCCTTTAGTCACTTCATACGAATCCTTAAAAAGTCTGAGCTGACCGACGGTCAGAACATCGTTTGTTTTGAGATTTTCATTTCTGTTGTCACGGCGGATATGCGCCTTGACTTTCGCAACAAGCTCTTCAACAACAAACGGTTTTGTAATATAGTCGTCTCCGCCCATTTCAAGCCCTACGATCATATCAAGAGTATTGCTTTTTGCCGTTACAAAAATGATAGGACAGCTTACTATATCTCTGATATTTCTGCACAAAGCAAGTCCGTCCATATTA
>JAFSTS010000113.1 GCA_017445685.1 Clostridia bacterium
CTGAGCAGCTTCGGCTCAAACCATGTCGATTTCGGAGGCATTATCTTTTCGTCGTCGGCAATGCTCATCAGATCGTCGATCGTCGTCGGATACATCGAAAAAGCTATTTTCATGTCCTCACGAGTTCTTTTTTCAAGACCTTCAAGCCCTCTTATGCCGCCGACAAAGTCTATACGCTTGTCAACTCTTGGATTTTTTATGTTAAGGATCGGGTCGATTATGTTGTTTTGCAAAATAGATACATCAAGTCTTGCCACGGGGTCTTCTTCATCGAAGATCCCCTCTTTTGCTTCAAGACCGTACCATTTTTCGCCGCTGTAAAAACCGAAGGTATGCTTTTTTTGCGGCTTGTATCTTTCGCCGTCGGCACACTCGGTAACAACAAATTTTTCGCTGACCTTTTCAAGAAATTCTTCGACGCTCATGCCGTTGAGATCCTTGATGACTCTGTTATAATCCATTATCTCAAGGTCGCTGTCCGCAAAAAGCACTGCAAGAAAGAAATTAAACTCCTCCGTGCCGTCGTAGCCTGGATTTTCCATCCTGCGCTTGATTCCGACATTCGCAGCGGACGCGCAGCGATGATGACCGTCGGCAATGTAATAGTCGCCAACTCTTTTGAGCCTGTCTTCAAAAAAGTCGTTGTCCTCTCCTTTAACCATCCAGACTATCTGACGGACTCCGTCGCTGACAAAATCGTAAAGCGGATCGTCGTTATTGCAGATCTCCTCGATTTTAGCATTGATTTCGTCGTTTTTTCTGTATGTCAAAAAAATCGGTCCCGTGTTTGCATCGCAGGTGTCGATATGCCTGATCCTGTCAGCCTCTTTGTCGGCACGGGTAAGCTCGTGCTTTTTGATTTTTCCGTTGATATAATCGTTTATCAGCGCACAGCCGACGATTCCCGTCTGCTTTCTGCCGTTCATGATCTGACGGTAAATATAAAATCTCTTTTCCTGATCGTCGATACAGATTCCGTCTGTCACAAGCTTTTCAAGATTTTCCTTTGCTTTGAGATAAACTCTCTGATCGTAGATATCGACATCCTCGGGAAGATCGATCTCTGCCTTGTCGACATGCAAAAAAGAATACTCGTTGCCCACGGTTTTCTCCCTTGCTTCTTTGCTGCTCATTACATCGTATGGCAGCGCAGCCACAGCCGACGCGTACTGCGGATATGGTCTGATCGCTTTAAGGGGTTTGAATTTTGCCATTGTCATTCTCCTGACTTTCTGGTTTTTGCTCTGAATTTTCCGCTTTTGGAAGCGGCTTTATAACTTTTTTTATCTCTGTGCTGTCGTACATTTTTCGAAAACGCACCATGACAGTCACAGCATGGTCGCATTTCGGACAGTAAAAATTTGCTCTGAAATACTGGTTTGAATATTTCCATGAAGTAAGCTGCTGCGCCTTGCCGCCGCATTTTTCGCACTTATATTTCAGATAGCTTTTGTCAACAAGAGGATTCTTGATAAAACTTATGACCTTTATTTTATATCTCAGCCTCTTGTAAAAATCGGCATCACATTTATAAATATATTCTTCAAGAATTTTTTTGTCATATATTTTCTTCAGACATTCAGCGGCAAGACGGCTGTCGTCAAGCGCTCTGTGAAGAGAAAGATTTTCGACGTCTATCCCGACAAGCTCCGCCGCATTTTTCAGCCCGATCTGCTGCTTGCTTTCGCGCTTTATCATCCTTTGAAAATACTTTTGCAAGTCAGCATAGTTTTGCAGATAAGGCACTTCTTCTCCGAGCCCGAAATACTTCCCGTTGTCGATAAGCGTTCTCACATCTCCGTCGCCCCAGGACAGCGTCACAGTCTCTTCGCTGCCGATCCACTTCTTAAAAAGCGAGATCGCTCTGGGAAAAGTTACGCCGTTTTCCAGATCCTCGTTTGTCAGATGAGTTATCTGCCTTGTGTTAAGCCGCAGCTTTTTGCCCACCTGCGCTTTGATAAGACAACTGAATTCATCGCAAATATTAAGTTGTTCGTCAAGCTTTACGGCGCCGATCTCAATGATCTCATTGAAAAACGACTTGATCTTTTTGCCGTAAACATTGTTCCATTCAAGGTCTAAAACAACAAATTGCATACTCTTCCCCTAAAATTAACCAACCATTTTCCCAAGACCTTCAAGATACGTCGAATTGAACAGTCCGAAAGCATAATTGATAAGCAAAACATCATCTATCGAATGAGCCGCGACAAAATCGCTCAGATTGAAGGTCAGCTTTCTCGGATCAAGAACATATATCTCTTCGTAATTACTGCACAAAAACGGTACGAAGGCATTGCCGTAGGATTCCTTCAGCACGATGATTTTTCTGCCGTTTTTCTGTGAGGTTGTGATTTTTTCAAGCGGCTGATCGCCTGCAATAAAGGCAAGATATTTATTCGAAGAATTTACCTGCCTTGCCACAACATAAAAGCTCATTGAGCTGTCCATTGATGAAGATTGGTATATTTCGCCCGAAACTCCGTCAGGGCTGAAATATTCAACATAATCAGGGTTTTCGGCAAGCACGGGAAGCTGAGTCTGGTTGTAAAGCGTGCCGAGGAAATCGCCGGGAACTCTGCCCTGATTTGCAAAGCTGTCGAGTGATACAGGCGTCAAACCTGCCGAGCTGCAAAACGCTTCATAAGCGTGATATGCTCCCCTCGCCGTCCAGTGATGGTCTGTTCTGAAATAAAGGTACTCTTTCGTGTTCCCGGAAAGCTTTGAATAAGCGTCAACTGTCGTAACATTTGAGTGCATATAGCCGTACAGCTTTTCAATCGCTTCTTTTTGAGAATGACTGCCTGTCCTGTATTTTTTCGTGCCGTAAAACTCAATAGATGTCGGGGCTGCAAGAGAATACACTTTTGCTCTGCCGCCAATGCTGTCTGCAATTGAATTTACGATCGACGCATATTTCTGCAAGCCGCTGTCATAGTAGGAAAAAATCTCCATTGCGCGCTTGTCTGCCACGAGGATAGACCCTGTTACCTGCGCATTTTTGTCATCGGCATAGTTATTTTTATCTGTGGTGGTCTGCGGCGATTTTGTAGTCGTTTCGGAATTATTCGTTTTTTCAGGCTGTGCCTGAGTCAATCCCTCTCCGCCGAAATCGTCCTCATTCTTTTTGACCTTGACGATAACGCTGTCGTCTTTTCCAAAAGAAAACTTTGTCAGGAAATTTTCAACCTTTTTGCTCACGGAAATGAACGAATCCCTGAGCGGAAAGTTGTCGGCATAATAGTCTTCAAAATCCCTGCTCCATGAGCCGTCAAAAAACGCTGAAAACGAGAAAGAAGGTTTTTGCGCAAGAGCGCGCTTTTCAAGAGCGGAGTATTGCTCGTCCTTATCAATGGCGCTCAAAAACAGC
>JAFSTS010000114.1 GCA_017445685.1 Clostridia bacterium
GCACAAGAAAACCATGTATCAAGCGTATCGGGATCCTGTACGATTTTTTCAGAGTAGCATTTTTAGCACTTACAGGGGGTCTCCTTCGAAACGGTGATATGTCCGCAATCGTCGCAGTACCATGCCGGGATCCTGTGGCCCCACCAGAGCTGACGGGAAATGCACCAGTCTCTGATGTTTTCAAGCCAATGGAAATATACCTTTTCAAAACGCTTAGGCACAAATTTCGTTTCGCCTTTTTCAACCGCTTCGATCGCAGGAGTTGCAAGAGGTTTCATCTTTACAAACCACTGTTTTGAAACTCTTGGTTCAACCGTCGTGCCGCAGCGGTAGCAAGTGCCTACATTGTGGCTGTAGTCTTCGATTCGAACAAGCGCGCCTTCCGCTTCAAGATCCTTGACGATTGCTTTTCTCGCTTCGTACCTGTCCATGCCGGCATATTTCGGATAGTCATCGGTGATTTTTGCGTCGGGGGTCATGACATTTATGACCTCAAGACCATGTCTCAAACCGACCTCAAAGTCGTTCGGGTCGTGCGCAGGCGTGATTTTAACTACGCCTGTTCCAAATTCAACGTCTACATAATCATCAGCAACAACGGGTATTTCGCGTCCTACGATGGGAAGGATAACTTTTTTGCCGACAAAATTCTTATATCTTTCATCTTCGGGGTTTACGGCAACAGCCGTGTCGCCGAGAAGAGTTTCCGGCCTTGTCGTGGCAAGTTCAAGATAGTCGTCACTGTCTGCAAGCTTATATCTCAAATGCCAGAAATGTCCCGCCTGATCCTCGTATTCGACTTCTGCGTCGGAAATTGAGGTAAGGCAGTTGGGACACCAGTTGATGATCCTCTCTCCCCTGTAGATAAGGTCTTTATTATAAAGGTTTACGAAAACTTCGTTTACGGCTTTGTTGCAGCCCTCGTCAAGAGTAAATCTCTCACGATCCCAGTCGCACGAAGAGCCCATTTTTTTGAGCTGCTCAATTATCCTGCCGCCGTATTTTGCCTTCCAGTCCCAGGCTCTTTCAAGAAATTTTTCTCTGCCGAGCATATCCTTTGTAAGACCCTCGGCTTTCATGGCTTCAACGATTTTCGCCTCAGTCGCAATAGAAGCATGGTCAGTGCCGGGAAGCCACAATGTGTCGCGCCCCTGCATTCTGCGGAAACGGATCAAAATATCCTGCAGAGTGTTGTCAAGAGCGTGTCCCATGTGAAGCTGGCCGGTAATGTTCGGTGGCGGAATTACGATCGTGTACGGTTTTTTGCCCTCGGCTTTTTGGGCGTGAAAATATTTCTTCTCAAGCCAGAACTGATATGTCCTGTCCTCGACATTTTTAGGATCATATTGCTTTGCCAATTCTTTTGCCATAGATAAACCTCCGAGATTTATTCATACAATATCGTTTTATTATCCCATTTTCTTCCCGTTTTGTCAAGGCTTGAACATGGAGATTTTGTGAATTGGGATATTTTTTCAACAGGCAGCAATATATCCTGTGAATTGGGTTCAGTGTCATCATATTTCAAAATTTGCGATTGAGTTTAGATAAGTCGAGCCTTCCTCAAGCTCTGTTTAAAAAGCAAAAAGGACGGGATCGCTCCTGTCCTCTTTGTTGTGATTATTGTGTGTTGTTAATGGATAAAACCGGTCTTTGCGTACGGGGTTTTAACTGTCAATCAATACCAAATCCAGCCGAACAATACGATTTTGATTATCCACTGCCACCAGGTGAAGTTGACGGTGACTGTGCAGGTGTCGGAGACGGTGTTGCCGTAGCTGTCGGTTACTGTGCAAGTTATGACCGTTGAGCCTCTATTTAAACCTGATTGCTTAACGCTTGTAACTTTTCCGTTGTTGTCAACCGTTGCGACGGAGGGATTGGAGGATGTGTAAGTTACCGTATAACTCGCGCCCTCGTCGGCGGTGATTTTCGGTGTGATGGTTGTAGTGGCTTTGTAGTTAAGGGAAACGTCGCCGATGGAAACGCCTGTTACTCCCGGGATTGAAGATTTTGGATTGAATTTTAAAGCGGGGCGCACGCCGTTATAAGTGTAATAAGTATAATAGTAGTAGCTGCGGACACTGCCGAGGTCGTCGACATTCCCGGTACGACAGGAACTGAAAGGCGAACGCAAACGCCAGAAAGAGTTGCCGTAGTAGCTGCTTGACGTCGACACCCCTAAACCCTGACACTTTGCATAGTCCGTTCCCTGCGCCCTGCGGGCTGTGTCATCAGACGAATATGATGAACTGAAACCGTAATTACTGTTTATTGCGTCCCAATAGGACAGGAGGAAAACTTTATCGTATGTTGAGGGAGCGTCATAGACGGAAGAATAAGTTGATTTGTTTTCAAGATATGAAGTCTTTATCGCGTTCTTTTCAGAGGAGGAAAAAGCTGTGTTATAAAAATCATCGTTAAGCCACGATCTCAAAGAGCTTTTCGCCCAGTTGGAAGCATAATATGTCTTCGCGCTGTCGCCGTAGTATTCACCGTTTGCATAAAGAATATAGTTATTATATGCCTGAGAGTCGATAATGCTTTCGCACATGACGAGCCCCTCGCTCGGGTCGAGGATCCGCCACCTGAGCGGTTCATATTTGAAATAATAGACATTGTTCGGGGTATAGCCGTTTTCGTCCTGACAAGAATTACCTGCTGAGGAAGTGTATCCTGTGCAATATGGTCTGTACTGAGTGAAAGTTACGGCGCGATATTTGTTGCCGTCCAAACCTTCAAAGTCTTTATACTTCATATAATCAGATGGCTTCATTTGACCGTCTGACCAACTCCCCGAGCCGGTATAGTAGCCGTAGGACTTCCACATAACGGAGGAACTCCAAGCAACAAGTGAGGTGATTGTTAAGCTGTCAGTAACTCTCGTCTGCGGATATGAGCCGTAGGTGATGATCGTTCCCCTCGGCTGCTGCCAGATTTCCGTCGCCTGCGCCGTTATCATACCAGCAATCGGCATAACGGAAAATACCATTATCAAGGCAATTGTGATGGATAAAAACCTTTTTGTTAAATTCTTCATTTCGTTTCCTCCTCATGTCTTACTAAGACAAAATTTTTAAGCACCGCTTTTCTCAAACGGTACGTGTGACCTCTTTTAAGATGACCGTTGAAACCGGGAAGGACTTTTTTAATTTCCTCGTATTCGATCTTTCCGGCATTGTAGTCCTCTTTCATTTTTTTCATTCTTTTCTTAAACTTTTTCTTTGAAGACTGTCTGACTTTCCTGATAACCTTTCCAGTATCGGTCATATAAAAATGAAATCCGAGAAAATCAACTCCGTTTTTTATCGGAAAAATCTGTGTCTTTTGGTTGAACTCAAGCCACAACTCGTCTTCAACCGTTTCCGTCATTTTGTTCAAACAATGCTTCAAAAAGTTTTTATCATCATGTACAAGGAGCATATCGTCCATGTATCTGACAAAATATTTATTTCACATTTAGCCGTTCCTTCACAAGTCTGTCGATTTGATAGTGTTCGCCGGACTATTACATTATTTTAAAAAATGTTTGAAATGCCGGAGTCGGTATCGAGAGTTCCGACATTATAAAGCACCAGGACGGTCTTGACTTTTTCATGTTCATTTACAAAATCACTGATGACATCGTTATAGTTTCTCGGGTCAATGACATAAATCTTTTTGTACTGGCTTGCAAGAAACGGAACAAAGCAGTTAGCATAGCTATCCTTGACGACAACTATTTCTTCATCTGTTTTGGCTTCTTCATTTTCAATAGTCAAAAGGTAATGAAGATTATTGAGAAAATAGGAATATTTATCCTTCATCTCAAGGTACTTGGGGGCATACATACTGTCGGATTTTTCGCCTGTATCATCATAGGTCACTTTAACCTTCAAGCCGGGCAAGTCGTAGCGTTCAATGCTTTCTCCTTTTGCAAAGTAATCGTTGACTTTTGAATATGTAGTGCCTTTAAAGGATTCGGTCACGCTGACGATATCAAAATCACTTTCTTTTTCAAAAGCAAGAAAGTTTTTGACGCAAAACCTTGTGTACGCAAGGAATGCCGCCCCGGTCGTCCAGTGGTGGTCAAGCTTATAGTAAAGCTTTCGTGA
>JAFSTS010000115.1 GCA_017445685.1 Clostridia bacterium
CTGGCCGTCCTGCCGCAGCAGAAGGATTGCAGCCGCGGCAAATTGCTTGGATACCGAACCGATACAGAATTTGGTATCGGCAGTGATCTTTTTATTTGAAAATTTATTTTCAGTGCCCTTTGCCGACTCGCAGACAGTCTTTCCGTTCTTCGTCACCAGCACAACGCCGCTGAAGCCTGTGCCCTCAATCATCGCGTTAAGATACGCCTGCTTTTCGTTTGTCCCGCATGAGGCAAGTATCGTGATCGCCATTGCGGCAGCAAGCAGCAGGGCTATTGCCCTTTTCATTTTCATTCCTCCTTTTCTTTCGGATATATGAAGCAGGAACATAGTTTGTTCGATACTTTAATCGTATTATACAATATAAAGTACAACAAAAGTATGACAAACACGTGAAAAAACAGCAGTATTTTTAAATTAATGTAAACTGAATAACCCAAAACCTCCGATAAATACTGACAAAACAGCGAAAATGTGGTATAATAAATGCAAGGAAAAGAGCGAAAAGCCGCAAAAAGCTTGCATTTGGAGATGAATGGGATGTATAAATTCGACAACGGACAGATAAGTTTAGAGGATTTCGGGCAGCCGGTTGGCATGAATCTGAAAAATAGTAACCGCTGGGTGAAGCGTGCACAGACGATTCCGTGGATAGAAATTGAGAAGAAATACGCAAAGCTGTTCTCAAATAAGAAAGGTAATGTTGCGAAATCTCTTCGCCTCGGTCTCGGCGCGAGAATTATTCAGGCGGAGTACGGCTACTCCGACGCCGAAATCCCGCTTCAGATTCAGGAGAATCCATATCTTCAGTACTTCTGCGGCTACAAAGCCTTTGACGACAGCAAGCCGCCGTTCGATCCGTCCATGATGGTATATTTCCGCAAGCGCTTGACTCCTGAAATCATCGGAGAAATCAACGAAATGATTATCGCGGCAGAGCAGGCGAAGATTGAGAAAGAAACCAAAGAAGAATCTGACGATTCCGATGATGATGACAAGAACAGCGGAACAATGATAGTTGACGCTACCTGCGCACCGTCACAGATTTCCTACCCTCAGGACGTATCCTTGCTCAACAAAGCGCGTGAGTGCAGTGAGAAAATCATCGACGAACTGCATGTGAAGGGTGAGCAAAAGCCGCGTACTTATCGCAAAAAGGGCGCATAAGGACTACACGTCATACTCCCGCAGCCGCAAGCCTAAAGCAAAACAAACACGCAAAGCAATCGGCAAGCAGCTTGGCTATCTCAAAAGAAACATAGGCAGTATTGAAAAAATGCTTTCTTCGGGAAAGGAAATCCCGATAAAAATCAAAGAAAAGTTTTCCACAATCCAAACAATTTACAATCAGCAAAAAGAGATGTATGACAATCATACTCACAGCGTTAAAGACAGAGTTGTCAATCTGAGCCAACCGTGGCTTCGCCCGATAGTAAGAGGAAAAGCCAAAGCTAAGGTTGAGTTCGGTGTAAAGCTCGACATCAGTGTCTGTGGCGGATGGACGCGATTGGAACGCCATAGTTTTGACGCGTACAACGAATCAACCGGTTTGCAGGATATGATTGAGCGATACAAAGAGCGCACAGGGCATTATCCCGAACGCATTCTTGCGGATAAAATCTATCGAAACCGAAATAATTTGAGTTTCTGTAAGCAGCATAACATCAGACTTTCGGGACCGGCTCTCGGCAGACCGAAAAAGGACACTGAGATCGACAAAAAACAGAATTACATCGACGAATGCGAGCGTGTCGAGGTTGAGCGCAAATTCAGCCTCGCCAAACGCAAATGCGGTATGGGTATGATCGTGACAAGATTGAAGGAAACTACTTGCCACAGCATTGCTATGTCCGTCCTGCTCCTCAACCTGAGAAAGGTTGAGAGGGTCTATCCCAAAATCTGTGTAAACACTAAATCGTGATGTAAAACAGAGCAAAAAATATTATTCGGGGCGAAAGCCCCATGTCAACATTATAAACAGGAAAAGGATTGTATGTCAAGGGCGGCGGCTTTTGCCGCCGTTCATTTTACCCTTTACATGCGAGCCTTTTTCTGTTATTCGGCGATCCGGTCTCCGAAGAAAATAGCCATCTGGGCATAGATCACGCTCCAGTCCTGACGCCGACCGGTCCACTTTTTTGTAATGTCTATCATAGCCAGATAGAGCATTTTAAGCAAGCTGTCATCCGTAGGGAAAACAGACTTGGATTTTGTCACCTTTCGAAGCTGACGGTTAAAGCCCTCTA
>JAFSTS010000017.1 GCA_017445685.1 Clostridia bacterium
CTGGAGCGATAAAAAAGAATGTTTTAATTCTGATTTTTTTAATATGAACAAAGGCGACAACTGGGCGCCTGAGGTGCATAAGTCCTGCGGAAAATATTATATGTTTGCGTCCTTTGCCATGGAAAACGGACGGCACGGAACTTATGCTTTGGTGTCCGACAGCCCTTTGGGACCGTTTGTGCCGCACAGCAAAGGAGCTTTGACGCCGCATGATTGGGAATGTATAGACGGTACGCTGCACGAGGAAAACGGCGAAAAATATCTTGTTTTTGTTCATGAACATACTCAGATAACTGATGGCACGATCTGCTTTTTGAAGCTGAATGATGATATGACTAAAGCTGTTTCTCAGCCGACCTTACTGTTCAGCGCGTCATCCTCCGGGTATTCCGACAAGCTGCCGGGTCTGGAAAACTTCGTCACCGACGGGCCTTTCATGCACAGGACTGAAAACGGCAGACTGCTGATGATCTGGTCGACCTTTATCAAAGGGAAATATGCGCAGTGCGTTGTTCGTTTTTTGCAGCCGAGCATTCATTCTCAATTTGAACATCTGGCGCCTCTTGTTGACAACGACGGCGGACACGGAATGATTTTCAGAAGCGGCAGGGGATTGTTTTTTGCATATCATTCCCCAAACACCTGCGCGGAAGAAAGACCTGTTTTCGCTCAAATCACAGAGACGGAAGATTCAATTGCCTTTGTCTGAAATCTGATTGTGAAGAAATGAACATAGCAGTAGTTTTAATGATTTTTTTTGCAGTATCCCCGACTCGACTGACAATCCAGTGACAAAAACAGCTCGCAGTGTTATCATTTTTCTCGGAGGTGGTCAAAATGATCAACAATAATGAAATGGTAAACAAAACTTCTTTCGGCGCGTTCATACGAGCCAAAAGACTGGAGCAGGGACTGACTCAGCAGGAGCTGGCGAAAAAACTGTATTTAAGCGAATCGGCAGTCTCTAAATGGGAAAAAGGAAAAAGCTATCCCGATATCACAATGATACCGTCTATTTGCAAAGCGCTTGATGTGTCGGAACACGAACTGATAGTCGGCGCAGAGGACTCGCAATACAGAAAAATGAAACGCGAATCCTTGCTTTATCGAAGAATAAGCGAAACATTTTTTTGGGGATTTACAGGCTCTTATATTCTGGCGTTGATCGTATGCGTTATCTGTGATCTTGCCATCAACAGAGCCTTAACATTTTCCCTGACCGTTTTTGGCGCATTGCTTACGGCTTTTACTTTTATTCCAAGCCCGGTACGGTTTGCAAAAAATCACAAAGCGGCTGTTTATTTTTCTTCAACATATCTGTCGCTTGTGCTGCTGTTTTTGATTTGTTGCTTGCAGTACAAACAAAACTGGTTCGGTATTGCGTCCGTCGCGACCTTCACATTATATTTCGTGTTAGTCGGACCGTATTTTATCGGGAGATATTTGCCGGAAAGATCCCGAAGGTTTACACCCTTGATCTTTTTCTCGATTCTTTTTGCCTGCCTGATTTTGCTGCTGTCGGTAATTCGAATCACATATCAGTTTAACTTAAAATCGGGGATGCTGATCTCACTTTATTGCTTTATTCTGCCCGCCGTAGTTTCGTTAGTGCATATAACTAAGCTCAACAGATTTTTCAAGGCGTCTATAGATGTTGCAGTCGGCGGACTTACGATGTACGCAATGTATTTCATCGTCTTGAAAATTCTTACCGGCGAATTTTTAGACGGATATTATGCGGTTGACTTTTCCGACTGGCAAAATTACATAAACGGCAACATTCAATTGATCGTTCTTGTTACTTGTGTAACAGTATCACTTGTGCTGCTTGCGCTTGGAATAAAAAAGAAGAGAAAATAGAAGATTGCCATCATGAAAAAAATTTTGATTTCTCTTGACAAAATCTAACTTAGCTGCTATAATGTAAGTAAGAGGGGAACATTTGTTCTGTACCTCTTAATATTTTTAGGAGCTGATAATATTACCAGTTATGAATTCAGGAACGATCCTATGTTTCTGAGAAACCAGTTTAAGGGAGTTGGTATGTTCAAACTGCCACTGGTCAAAAAACAAAATATCAATCTTGATTTTGTCGAACTTATAGGTTATGATAAAATAGGGGCGGAGGAAGGTGGCGAGAAAATTGTTCATTTCTTCCTTGATGACAACAAATTTAACAGCATCTATAACAAAACGGACGAAAAGATTGATCGTCTAAAAAAATTCAAGGCAGTTTTGACTCCCGATTTCAGTATGTATTTTGAAATGCCGACAGCTTTGCAACTTTACAATTGTTTCAAAAACAGGTGGGTCGGCGCATATCTGCAAAGCAAAGGTATTAAAGTCATTCCAACCGTTCGTTGGGGTGGTCTGGAAAGCTTTAACTACTGTTTTGACGGCATTGAAAAGGGCTGTGTTGTCGCTGTGTCAACAATAGGTATGAAAAGTGACAAGTCGGGCTTTTTGATTGGATATAATGAAATGCTCCGCCGTATCAAGCCGGAAGCCGTCATCTGCTACGGTAAGCCGTTTGACGACATGAACGGCAATGTAATCGTAGTCTACTATGCCGAGACAAATATCTTTTCAAAAAACTATTATATCAAGACAATTTACGGATATGTTGAGTCGATAAGCAAAGGTGGGGGGTCATCAAGCGGAGAGTTGTCTGCAAATCCCGAGACTGTCTGTCAATGGAAGCCAAAGAAAGAATCTGATAAAAGATTTTTGGGTGAGCCGGGAGAGTTAAAATACACTTTCATTGAAACCAACATGGGCGGTTATTGGGTAGATACAAAAATTGGTCCGGATGGAAGAGCAACAATGGAGAGACAATTTTCGGATCACGGCAATCCCAGATTCCACTCCAACCCTCACGATCATCAGATAAGTTGGGATAAGAAAATCGGATATCCTATTTGGGGTGATCAGATAAATTATTTTGACGGCAGCATACCCGAGCTAAAGAGCTATATTTCAGGAGGCGAAAAAATGAAAGAGCATGACGAGGAGTATTACAAAAAACTTTGCGAAGATTATAACGGTGATTTTTCGTCAAAAGAAGAGTTTAAGGATTCTATTGCTCGAGGAAGCGAAATTGTGTTCAAATGGAAAGATAGCAGGTACGAAATATTCCGATACTCCAAAGCAACCTATTTCTTCGGCAAGCAGGACAATTCGGACTATGATTTTTACACCTTCGACGAGCTCATGAAGGCAAAAATCGGAGATGATTTTCTGCTTGACATCTGCACCAGGTTTACCGTTATCGAGAGGACATTTTAACCCTCGCTAAAGTTGCTGAACAGTTATTATGAGCCGGGCAGCAAGTCACCGCTGTCAATATGTGTTGGCTTTTTTGGAGATAATAATAAGGGATGATCGCGTATGAAATGATACGGATCATCCTTTGCCTGTTTTGATTTAATTATTGTTTTTCACTGAATGCGGCTGCCGGAAATTTTATCCGATGAACATCTGCGTCCAGTAGTTGCCGTTGGGATCGTATCCTACGCCGATTCGCTTGAAGGACGAATTGAGGATATTGGCTCTGTGGCCTGAGGAGTTCATCCAGGCGTTGACGACCTCCTGCGGAGTACGCTGACCGCGGGCGATGTTTTCCCCGGCTGTTTTGTAGCTCAGCCCGAAAGCTTTCATCATCTCAAACGGCGAGCCGTATGTGGGACTTGTGTGCGAAAAATATCCTCTCTCACGCATATCCTGCGACTTGAATCTTGCCACTCTGGAAAGCTCCCAGTCGGCTGTCAGCGGCGAAAGACCTGCCTGTTTTCGCTGTTCGTTGGTAAGGCGGATAACTTCGCTTTCAAAATCCGAAACCGAGCTGTCAAGCTGAGGTATAGTCAGAACCTGTCCGGGATAGATCATGGCAGGGTTTTTTATCTGCGGATTTGCCGAAATGATCTCGTCAAGTCCGACTTGATATTTAACTGCGATCTTCCACATACTGTCGCCTTTTACAACGGTATGGCTTGCCGCCGATGCACTGAAGGCAAAAGCCGAAACACCTATAATGACCGTTAAAATTACTGCGAAAAATTTTTTCATTTTTTTCACCCTTTCTCTTTGCCTTGATGAAATCAGCCGCCGAAGGATTCGGCTTTTCGGCTGTTCAAGGCTACTTCAGCATAACAAAAAGATTTTTGCAAGTCAAATGCAAATGCAGGAAACTCAGGAAAGCAAAGCCTTGAAGCGAAAAGTTGTTTTAAAATATTGATATAAAAATGTTTGTATGGTAAAATTTTCTCAAAACAAATGTTTCAAATAAAAATGAAAGGGAAATCATCATGAAAAAGTATTTATCCATTCTCCTTGCAGTGCTGTTCATCTTTTCTGTTTTGACAGTCTTTTCTGCCTGCGGAAAAACAGAGGGTGAAAGCGACGCCGAAGTCACTCAGGAAACTGTCGACACACCTGAAGAGACAGCAGAAACCGAAGCTCCTCACGAAGTGACTACCGTTGACAGCAATCTTCCCAAATCCGGCGAAACAGTCAAGCTCGGCACTGTCAGCGTAACAGTTCCCGACGGCTGGACTGTAGACGAGTACACAGAGGGCGAAGAAATCGTAATTCAGCCCGACGGCGCATTTCTTGACAGCGTAACAGTATCCGTCAACAAGGTTTACGGAGATGATCACGCTAAAGAGTGGGCAGACAATATCAACGGCAACTATGGCGGCGATAAGGAAATAGACACTGTTGAGATCGGCGGCAAATCGTTTTATCGCGTAAAGGCAAAGGAAGAGCAGAACATCTGCTTTGCTGACCTTGACGACAGCACATATGTTAAGGTTTCCGTAATGTATATGCCCTGGGAGGACGGCGAAGCTGTTCTTTCAACGATATCATTCTGATATATCAGTGACGGCAAAAAACAGATAAAAAACAACGGCTGTGAGTGCGTTCGCATTCTCAGCCGTTTTTTTAGTTTTCCATAAAACCTTTTATTTTAATGGCGTCAGCATATCCTTTTTCGTATAATCTTTCGAGGGCGGAACGGTTTTTGGAAAGCGTTTTTACTCCGCAGGTATCGTCAGGGGATACAATGAGCAGCCTGCCGTCTTTTTCGTATTTTTTTGCAAGCTCCACTCCGAGATTGTATTCAAGCGCATGAGTCCTGAGCTTTCGCGCTGCGGCAGGATATTTTTTCTCAATGATCTTGGAAAACGGCAGATCGCTTTTTGTCAGCGCGGTCAGGTCGCGGGGCTTAGTCAGGATCAGCACGACTTTTTCACAGCCTTCTTCAAATGCTTTTTTTACCGGCACGGCGTCGGACAATGCTCCGTCAAAATAAAAGCTGTCCTCAAATTCAACCGGCTGGCAGACACCGGGTATTGCGCACGAAGCTTTCAGCACACTGTAGTTGTCAGGCGCATAGTCGTCTTTTGTGAAATATTTTGCGTTTCCTGTGTCGGCATTTGTGGAAACAACAAAAACCTCGCTTTCGGACGATTGAAATTTTTCAAAGTCAAGCGGATTTTCTCCGTCGGAATTGCTCAGTGTACCGTAGATGTAATCAAGGTCAAGATATGAGCCGTTTCTGATGAAGTTTTTAAGGCTCATATATTCTTTTCTAAAGGGGTACTTTGTGTAAAACGAAAAATTTCTGCCTCGCTGCTTTGATACAAACGACGAGATATTTGCGCTCCCGGCAGAAACGCCTATGCAAACGTCGAAACCGATCTTCTCGTCAAGGCAACGGTCAAAGACGCCTGCTCCGTAAATTCCGCGCAAGCCGCCGCCGACATCAACTATCCCTGTTTTCATGTGCAGCACCTCCTGTGAAGTGTATTGTATCACAAACATGGTTTTTTGTAAACTTTCCCTTTTCGGATAAGGAGAAAATTTTGCTCTAATCAAATATTAAAAAACATTAGGAAGAGAAAAAATATATTGCAAACCAGGTCTGATTATGATATACTTACTATAGCTATTTGTAGCTTTATCTTTCAGGAGGTATGATTATGAGAAAAACAAAAAGAATCTTAAGCTTGATTTTGTCAGTTGTTATGGTTCTCTCTGTTGTCAGCGTCGGCTTATCCGCCACTGCAGTTGAGCTTGATCCCATCGTTCTGACAAAGATGGAAAGACCGTCAGTGTCTTTCACAACATCCGGAATGACAAGGGTTTCCGCCGGAAACGGCTCCTTTGCTCTGGGTAATGTTATTGTAAAGGCAACTCCGTCAGGTGTGCCTGAAAACTCCGGCTCCTATGCTTCCGATGCATATTGCGGAGAAACTCCCACGGCAACAAAAATCTATTTTTCTTCTGATTATGATGTGAGCGATGTTGCAGTTTCCTGCACCTCCGGCTCCACCAATGTTACGCTCTCGTCTCCTACAACTTCAAACGGTGTGACAACATGGGAAATAACCGGCGGTAATGCAAATGCAGGCGACTATCTTGAATTTACTGCGACATACAACTATGAGGGAAAAACATATTCCTCCAGATGTTATTCTTATGTTGAAAACATTGACAATAGCTGCGCGGCAGTATTCACGGTAAAGGCTCATAAGATCCTTAACCAGACATACTATGCCGTAGTATGCGCCGCCACAAGACTTCTCGGTAAAGGCGTTAAGCACTCTTTGAGCAACTTCGACGGCGAATACGGTTACTATAATGCAGGTACTGCGAGCTATAACTCCAGCAAAACCGCAGGCTATACGGGAACATATCTTTCCGATATGAAATCCGGCACATATTCTCCCATTGGCGGCGATTCCTCTTACGCTGATTTTGCTATGAACGGAATCAAGAGCTATACGACAGTTTATGTTGATACCAGCACTACATCTTCTCTTTCAGGCAATAACCTGAGAATGACGACATTCAACGTCGGCAACAGCACAAGCTATGCAAAGGATAACTTCAGGATGCTTGGAACGCTTATCTTTTCCGGCGAGCGTGACAGCAATACGAGTCTTCTTAGCGAAAATGACAGTGAAGCATACAGCAAGCTTGGATATGACTCCAACGGTCTTGACGTAACGATCAAATGTCCGAGAGGCTATACAATAAACACTGCTTTGTTTAAAGGCTCTGTTGCAAACCTGAACGACAACGAAACATATTCGATCATGAACTATTTCAGGACTGAGTATTCAGGCGCATCGATGAATATCGATGTTGTTAACAAGACGCTCACTCCTCTTTATCTCAAGATAGCTCTTGTTGACAAGAGCGCTCTTCGTGCGTCTATCCAGACCGCTCTCAACTCCGAGCCGACAAGTCCGCTCGTTGCAAACATCTATAAGGGTGTCAATCCGCAGAGCTGGTATTATAAGTCAGGCTTCGGCAATTTCAAATCCGCTCTTGCAAGCGCCTGCGCAACACTCAGCAATGAAACTGCAACTCAGAGCGAGATCGACACAGCTCAGCAGTCACTTGATGCAATGTATTCAAACCTTGTTCTCAATTCCGCTGATTATACTCAGGTCAACGCTCTTCTCGAAACAGCGGACGAAGCTCTTGCAAACAGCTCTATTTACACTGCCGAGTCGATCGAATTTCTTCAGGAAGCTTATGACTCTGTAGTTTATAATTACAACCTCTTCTACCAGAGTGCAGTTGACACAATGGCAGGCAACATTCAGAAAGCTCTTGACAATCTTGCTTATGTAGACGCCGACTATACTGTTGTTGAAACTGCAATAGAAAATGCCGACACATCGGCAGTCACTTCTTACATCAACTCCAACGCTTCTGCTTCATACAGTGTTGACGGTCAGACTTATGCCTATTACACAGACGAATTTAAGTCTGCTGTAGCAGCAGGCGCACAGTCTGTTGCCGACGCTGAAAACGCAGTAGTATACGGACTTGATATCACACATCAGTCCGAGGTTGACGCTTTCGCCGCAGATATCGATTCTGCTTATGCCGCATTCTCCGCTATCGGCGCAGACTACACGGCAGTTAACGCCTTGAAATCCTATGCAATGGGACTCAAATCTTCAAACTACACAAACTTCGCAGTTGTCAGAACTGCTGTCAACAAAGTCAGAAACAACTATTCCGTACTCAGACAGTCCGAAGTTGATGTAATGGCGCAGGATATTGTAGCCGCTATCGGAAGCCTCAATCTTAAAGCGGCAACAAAGACTCCTCTTGAAACGGCTCTTGCTCTTACGCCTGCTTACGATCAGGCATATTATACGGCGGAAAGCTACTCTGCATGGGCAGCTCTCAAGGCAGAAGGCCAGGCGATGTATGATGACGAAAGTCTCACGATCCTTGACAATCAGGCGATTTCCGACAAGGCTGCAGCTATTACGGAAGCCTTCAATGCTCTTGAAATAGCAGTTACGCAAGCCGACAAAGCTCCTCTTGCAACAGCTCTTGCCCTTACTCCCGAATACGAAGAGGGACTTTATACCATGGAAAGCCATCAGGTATGGGCGGCTCTCAAGGCTGAAGGTCAGCAGATGTATGACGATGAAACTCTCACATCTCTTGACAATCAGGCAATTGCCGACAAAGCCGCTGCCATCACAGAAGCTTTCAATGCGCTTGTTCTTAAAGCTGCCGACAAGACTCCTCTTGAAACAGCTATTGCGCTCACAGCAGAATATGACGAAGCAAATTACACTCAGGAAACATATTCCGCATGGACAGCTCTCAAAGCTGAAGGTCAGGCAATGCTTGATGATGATGCATTGACGATCGTTGACAATGACGCTATAGTTTCAAAAGCAAATGAGATCAGAAGCGCTTTTGAAGCTCTTGCCCTCAAAGCTGCAGACAAGACAGCTCTTGAAACTGCGATTGCTTTGACTCCCGAATATGACGAAGGACTTTACACGCAGGAAAGCCATCAGGCTTGGGCAGCTCTTAAAGCAGAAGGTCAGCAGATGTATGATGACGCCGCTTTGACGATTCTCGACAATCAGACGATCGCCGACAAAGCTGCCGCTATCACGGAAGCTTTCAATGCTCTCGTTCTCAGAGCTGCTGACAAAACACCTCTTGAAACAGCTCTTGCGCTCACACCTGAGCTTGACGAAGCAAGCTACACCCCGGAAACTTATTCCGCATGGACAGCGCTCAAAACTGAAGGTCAGGCAATGCTTGATGACGAAACTCTTACAGTTCTCGACAATCAGTCGATCATCGACAAGGCTGCCGCTATAACAGAAGCTTTCAATGCTCTTGAAGTTATTGAAACGGGATACACCTTCTCAGTTGCAGAAGGCTCTGAAGCTGTGATAGATGCAGAAAAAGGAATCATCTACGGTCTTGAAGAAGGCGTAACAAGTCTCGACGGATTTGTTGCTTATGACGGCTGTGAAATCGTCTATACAGAAACTTCCGCAGGCTTTGGCACGGGAACAAAAGTTGAAGTTCTCTACAAGGGCGAAGTAGTTGAAACATACTATATCGTGATTTTCGGAGATGTAACGGGCGACGGATATATCGACGCTTTTGATGTAGCTGTTCTTTCCAGCGCCGCAAACTTCGAAATCGAGTATGAGGACGGCTCTGCTTACGCTTTCGCGGCAGACCTTAACGGCGATGAATTTGTCGATTCGTTTGACTGCGCAGTTCTCAATGCTGCGGCAAACTATGAAACAACTATTCCTCAGAAATAAACAAGCAAACCTGTTTTATCCGCTCGGCAAAAAGCCGGGCGGATTTTTCAACAATCAATCATCAAAATCAACTATCTCAATTTTGTATTAAATCAATAATATGTCTAAAACTACAAAAATAGTTAAAAATATAACAAAAAGGTTGCATAATTTTTGGAAAGGTGATAAAATAAATCCGTTGAAAAATAAAAAAATATTTGGAGGTAATCTAAATGTCAGTAAAAGTTGCTATTAACGGTTTTGGACGCATCGGCCGTCTCGCATTCCGTCAGATGTTCGGAGCAGAAGGCTATGAAGTAGTCGCAATCAACGATTTGACAAGCCCCAAAATGCTTGCTCATTTGTTGAAGTACGATTCATCTCAGGGTAAATATGAAAAAGCTGAGACTGTTTTCGCAGGCGAAGATTCCATCACTGTTGACGGAAAAGAAATCAAAATCTATGCTTTCCCGGATGCAAACAATTGCCCGTGGGGCGAGCTTGGAGTAGATGTAGTTCTTGAATGCTCAGGTTTCTATTGCTCCAAGGAAAAGGCTCAGGCTCACATCAATGCCGGCGCTCGTAAAGTTGTTATTTCCGCTCCTGCAGGAAAAGACCTTCCCACAATCGTTTACAATGTAAACCATGACACACTTACTGCAGATGATAACATCATTTCCGCAGCTTCCTGCACAACAAACTGCCTTGCACCGATGGCTGACGCACTTAACAAATATGCTGCTATTCAGTCCGGTATCATGGTAACTATCCACGCTTACACAGGCGATCAGATGACTCTTGACGGACCTCAGAGAAAGGGTGACAAGAGACGTTCACGTGCAGCTGCAGTTAATATCGTTCCTAAC
>JAFSTS010000116.1 GCA_017445685.1 Clostridia bacterium
AGGAAACTAAAAAAAATGAAGTCGCAGCCGGCAAAAAAGAGCCGACTGCCGCAAAACAAAAAAAGACAATTTTCTTATAGAGTTTTACCATAACAGCGGCTTTTCTCAGACGGTGAAGCTAATTAAAGATATAGCCGATATTGTAAAAAAGTACTTAGGCAGCCTGTTTATTAAACATCTTGTTGTCAGCGAACTGTTTCTTGAGATGATCGTTGCAGGAGACGACAGCGCCGATACCGGCGAAAAATTCGGAAAAATCTCCGCCGCAGTTTATCCGTCGCTTGCATTTCTTTTTTCAAAGCTGAAAATCAGAAAAAGAAATATCGTTCTTCGACCTGATTTCCTTGCTGAAAAAAGCGCTGCGAAGTTTCGTGTAAAAATCAGGTTTAAACCGTTCTGGCTGCTAAACAGCACAATATATGCGGCATTGAAACTGCTTGTTCAGTTTATCAATATTTCTGCCGTCAACAGTAAGGCAAGAAGTACAAAGCAGAAATTCGTAAAAAAATCAACTGAGGAATGAATATGAAAATGAAAAGGATTTTTTATAAAATATTATCGTTGATGATGAGCTTCGTTTTACTGCTGAGCGCGCTGTACCTGAACGCCTATGCGTCACAGGACGAGGTTATTTACGGCGTGTTAAGAAACGGTGTTGTCAGCGATTACAAATACAGTGACGAATATTTTTCAAGAGATTCCTATACATATTTCAGCGATCTTGCCCTGATCTCGCTTCATTTTGCCATGTCGGTTATGTATAATCCGAACGGCGCAAGGAGAAGTATTCCTCATCAGCGTGTGCCGGAAGCCGGAATTGAATTTCTTCATAACCTCGGCTACGACACAGTTATTGACTATGGCTACAGGAATCGATGCACGATCGACGGCATTGCGTGTACGATAGGTCAAAAGAATATTGATAAAAACGATGAAACGATAATTGCGCTTGGTATTCGCGGAAGCGACTACGACTGGGAATGGGGCGGCAATTTCAAAATCGGTACAGGTATCGAGCACGAAGGTTTTTCAAAGGCGAAGGATGAAACTCTTAAATGCCTTGCCGACTTCATTAAATTGAGAAAAGACACCTTCAATTCCGATGTCAAGCTTTGGATAACCGGCTATTCGCGTTCTGCCGCCGCAGGTAATCTTCTTGCCGCTGCAATAGACAACAATTCCGTTGATGCAGGTTACGACTTCGAAGCGAAAAATGTTTATGCCTATGTTTTCGAAGCTCCGGGCAGCTCGCGCGCAGATGACGCGAAAGGTGAAGCTTACGGCAATATTTTCAATGTAGTAAACCCCATCGACATTGTTCCGAGGTTTGTTCCGAAACAGTGGGGATACAGCCGCTACGGAAAAGATATCCTTTTGCCGTCGCTTGAAAACAACGAGGATTATGACATTCTCAGGTCAAAAATGGAAAAAGAGTATAAGTCGATTTCGAACATGACATACTACGAAAATTTCTGTTTTTATCAGCCAAAAAGCTTTAACGATGTTCTTTACAGCATAATAAATTCATCTTCCGGCAAAGCGCTCGATCCCTTTAAGGTGAATGAATCCATCGGACAAGGAGCATTTCTTGACGGTCTTATTGAGATGCTTGCAAATGAGGTGATTAAATCTCCGCAAAATTACGAGGATAATTATCAGAATTTCCTTGTAAAACTCCTGTCGGCTGTGATTACTAATAATTCAAATCTTGTTTTTACCTTTGATGTCAACGAGCTTCTGTCTGATTTATTCAGTTTTTGTCAGACAAATATTGTAAATCTTTTCTTACATCCCATGAAGTTTTCCGATTCTCTCAGGCGGTTGCTTGCCGAATACCTTACGGAAAATCTGAATGTCAAGAATATTTACTATCCCGAAGGTATAACATCTGAAGAATACTATGATCTGCTGGGCGAAGTCGATGATTTCCTGTTTGCATTTCTCAGGCATCCCGACTATGCTTATACGACTTATAAATATTTGACAAACAAAAGCCCTGATGGTGATCTTGCGTGCTTTATTCCGCACTATCAGGAAGTCGAGCTTGCCTGGATGCGCGCGCTCGACGAATAGAATAATAAGGTTTCTTATTTTTATAATAATTTATATTTCCAGCAAAGGAGAATACATTATGAAAAATCAATCTGCTTCATCAATGGTAGGTACTACGATTGAAAAAATCAAGGATCTTATCGACACGAGCACGATCATCGGAGATCCTATCAAAGTATCCGAAAAGGTGACCGTCATACCGATTTGTTCCGTTAAATACGGCTTTGCTTCGGGAGGCTCGGATTTTTCCGGCAAGGCAAACAGGGATGATCTTTTCGGCGGAGCAGGGGGCGCAGGCGTTACGATAAACCCCGTGGCTTTCCTCGTTGTCAATGATGATGTTGTCACTGTAAAGAACATTGGCTTTGACGCCGAGGGACCGCTTGAGAAAGCTGTCAATATGGTGCCGGATATTTTCAACACAGTCACTCTGCTTGCCGACAAGTTTATGAAAGACAGGGATGTTGAAAAACAGGTTGATGAAGCAATAGAAAATATTGAAGACTGATTTTTTTATCATTTCCTGCATATTTATTATGCAGGGTGGTGATTGGCTTTGCTAAAAAAAGCAGTTTTTATTTTGATTTTAATTTTTGCGTTTTCACCGGTCGTTTACGCTGTTGATACATCTGCGTCGTGCGCTGTTCTCATGGAAGCACAGTCCGGCGAAGTGATTTATCAAAAAAATGCTAACACAAGGCGTTCCATGGCAAGCACAACGAAAATAATGACGAGCCTGCTTGCGCTTGAAAACGCCGATTTGAAGCAGGAGTTTAAAGTTTCGGAAGATATGCTGAAAGTCGAGGGTACATCAATGGGACTTCTCGACGGCGATCTTGTCAGCTTTGAAGATCTCGTTTTCGGTATGCTTTTGCAGTCCGGAAACGATGCGGCGAATGTTACGGCAATAAAGCTTGCCGGCAGTGTTGAAGATTTTGCAGCGATGATGAATGAACGCGCAAGACAAATAGGCATGGAAAACACAAACTTCGTGACTCCGTCGGGACTTGACGATGATGATCATTATTCCACCGCTTACGACATGGCTCTTCTTGCGCGGGAAGCAATCAAAAATGCTGATTTTAAAAAGATTTGTTCCATGCCCTCCGCCCGTATCTCGTATGGCAATCCGCCCTATATGAGAACTTTGACGAATCATAACAAGCTTCTTAATTCCTGCGAGGGATGTTTCGGAATAAAAACCGGGTTTACGAAAAAAAGCGGCAGATGCCTTGTCAGCGCGTGTGAAAGAAACGGAGTTACCCTTATCTGTGTGACTCTTAACGATCCAAACGATTGGTATGACCATAAAATGATGTACGATTACGGTTTTTCGAAAGCTTCGGCAAAACCGCTTGAAACTTCAGATTATACCTTGCCCGTAGCAGGCGGAAAAAGCGACAGAGTCCGCTGCGTAATGCAGTTTGAACCAACACTTGCCGCAACGGATTTGAGCAAAGTCAGATCAAAAGTGTTTCTCAAACCTCGGCTTTTTGCTCCTGTGAAGGAGGGCGAATATGTCGGCAGAGTTGAGTTTTATATTGGTGACAAAAACATATTGACCGTTCCGCTTGCGGCGGAAAAAAGCGTTGAGGCAAGGGAGCGGATAATACAAAAGGAGCAGTCTCAAAAAGAAAGCTTCAAAGAAAAACTGAAAAAATATTTTATGTTAAGGTGATACAATGGCTGATTCGAATATCAGACTTCAAAAATTCCTGTCCGAAAGTGGCGTTGCTTCCAGGAGAAAATCCGAGGAGCTTATTGCCGAGGGCAAGGTAAGAGTAAACGGCAGGGTGGCTTCCATTGGAGATAAAGTAAATCCGAGGAGAGATACTGTCACAGTAAGCGGCAAAAAGATCGTCCGAAAAAAAGGCAAATCATACATAATGCTTCACAAGCCGAGAGGTTTTATTACCACTATGAACGATGAGCTTGGCAGAAAGTGCGTCAGCCGGCTTGTTGAAGATTTTCCCGAAAGGATCTATCCTGTCGGAAGGCTTGACAAAGATTCCGAAGGTTTACTGATTTTGACAAATGACGGTGAATTTTCAAACGCTTTGACTCATCCTGCAAAGCATGTCCCAAAGACATACAGAGTGACAGTCAGAGAAAATGTTACGGAAGATCAGTTGGCAAAGCTGACGGAATCCATGATGATAGACGGCTATAAAACTGCTCCTGCCGATGTTAAGATACTTCTCAAAGAGCCGACGAGGACGGTTATGGAGATGATTCTTTACGAGGGAAGAAACAGGCAGATACGAAAAATGTGCGAACAGGTAGGTCTTACGGTCATCCGGCTCAAAAGAACAGCCGTTGGATCGATCAAACTCGGTATGCTTCAAACGGGAAAGTGGAGAGAGCTGACAGATGACGAAGTTCATAAGCTTGCTTCATCTGCCGGACTGTCGATGAAAAACAAATAGAGGAAAGACTATGTATTTTTTTAAACCTATTGCTTTAAATGAAGAAAAAAAGAACATTAACGGTGTTCGTGAATGTGTTTTTAAGTACGAAGGCTATGATTCGGACAAGCTTGCCGGAGGGTGCGTCGGGGAGATAAAAGGCAATTATGTCTATGTGACGGAAATAGATTTTCCCGAGGACAAGCCTGATTTTTGTGAGGGACTTATTCGCGCCGCGCTCAATTACGGAGCAAACAGGGGAGCATATATGGCTCGGTGCGGATGCGAAAACGCAGTAAAAATTCTGGAGCTTATGCGCTTTGAAAAAACAGACGGCGGCTTTTATGAGGGGGACATCCCGACTCTTCTTGCAGGAACCTGCTCAGGCTGCGCAAAGTGATTCATGACCTTGACTAAAAAGACCATATTTGGTATAATGAAATTTAAATGATTGACTGTTTGGAGTGATAAATTTGGTTAAAAGTATGACCGGCTACGGCAGAGGTCAGCAGACAATAGAGAATATGAATATCACTGTCGAAGTGAAGAGCGTAAATCACAGATATTTCGAGTTCAGCGCGAGAACACCGAGGCAGTATATGTTTCTTGAAGAAAAGCTAAAAAGCTTCTTCGGGCAAAACATTTCAAGGGGCAAGGTGGAATGCTTCGTAACGATACAGGTTCTTGAAGCGGAGGATTACACAGTCAGCGTCAACCATGCGATTGCAAAAGGATATCTTGATGCTTTCGGCCAGCTTCGTGACACCTACGGCTTGACTGACGATGTAAGCGTGATCTCTCTTGCAAAATTCAACGATGTTCTTATCGTGGAAAAGAATGAGGAAGATCAGGATAAAATCTGGAACGCTGTTTTACCTGTTGCGCAGGAAGCGGTTAAGTCTATTGTTGAAATGCGTCTTAAAGAGGGCGAAAAACTCAAAGACGATATTTTGTCCCGAATAGATATAATTGCCGAGGATGTAAAATATATTGAAAAGCGTTCTCCCGAAACGGTCAAAGAATATACTCAAAAGCTTCTTGCCAGAATGAACGAAGTTCTCGAAAGCGTCAATGTTGACGAGCAGAGAATTTTGACGGAAGCCGCCATATATGCCGATAAGATCGCTGTCGCAGAGGAGACGGTCAGGCTGATGAGCCACATGGGACAGCTTAAAGACCTGTTTTTATCAAACGAGCCTGTCGGCAGGAAAATGGATTTCATCGTTCAGGAGATGAACAGGGAAGCCAACACAATAGGCTCCAAGGCTCAGGATGTTGATATTGCCAAAAAAGTTGTCAACATCAAGTCGGAAATCGAAAAAATCAGAGAACAGATCCAGAACATAGAGTAGATCCGGAGGTCAAAAATGAAGCTAATCAATATCGGCTTTGGCAACATGGTAAATTCCGACAGGATACTTGCCGTTGTCAGCCCGGAGTCAGCTCCGATAAAGCGTATGATACAGGAGTGCAAGGAAAACGGATCTCTTATCGACGCAACTCACGGCAGAAGAACGAGAGCAGTTATTATTGCCGACAACGACAATGTGATATTGTCTTATCTTCAGCCTGAAACCGTTGCGGCAAGACTTAACGGCACTGCCGAAGGATCGATCTTTGAAAATCCGGAGGAAGATGAAGATGAATAAAAAAGGTCTTTTGATAGTCCTGTCAGGCCCGTCGGGGTCAGGCAAGGATACTGTTCTTGACGAGCTTGCAAAGATAGTTCCGATACAGCGCTCAATCTCCATGACGACGAGAGAAAAAAGGGATAACGAAGCAAACAACATTGACTACATTTTTGTTGACAGAGACTATTTTGAAAAAGCAATTAAAAATGACGATGTTCTTGAATTTGTTGAGTATAGCGGAAACTATTACGGAACGCCGAAGGGCCCTATAGATCAGTGGCTTGAAGAAGGCAAAACAGTATTTTTGAAAATTGAAGTCCGCGGAGCTGAAAACATCAAAAGGATTTATCCCGACGCTGTCACTGTGTTTATCGTTCCGCCTTCATTTGAAATACTCGAAAAAAGGCTCAGAAGAAGAAATTCAGACACAGAAGACGCTATTTCAAAGAGACTTGAAACTGCAAAATACGAGATCAAAAAAGCTTCCGATTTTGACTATGTTATAATCAATGATGATCTTGAAAACGCGATATGCGACCTTGATACTATAATCAAAGCCGAAAGGCTCAGAACAAAAAATATTAAAAACATTTTAAGTGAGGTATAAAAAATGCTTAATGCTGATTTGAACAAGGTACTTAAAGGAAAAACAAGCCGCTATTCTCTTGTTATCGCTACGGCGAAAAGAGCGAGAAGAATTGCAGAAGAGGCAGAAGAAAATAATGAGATAATCGTTGAAAAACCGGTTACTCTCGCACTTAACGAATTTATGGAGGGTAAATACGAAATCGTAGAGCCTGAGGAAATCAGAGATCTTTAATTTTAAAAAGGGGATGGGAAAATGTTTGCTGAAATTGCTGTTGAAAACTTAACATACAGCGTTGACAAACTTTTTTCCTATTCAGTTCCTGAGCAGTTTGAAGACAAAGTTTTTGTTTCACAGCGTGTTCTCGTTCCTTTTGGACAGTCGAGAAAGCCGAAAATAGGCGTGATCGTCAACCTTACAGATCAAAAACCTTCCGATGTTAAGAGAATCAGAAAAATCAGTCAGCTTATCGACGATGAGCCGATTTTGAACGAAGAGATGATCTCTCTTGCAAAATGGATGAGCGAAAGATATTTCTGCACGGTTTTTGAATGCTGCAAGGCAATGCTTCCGTGCGGTATAAATTATAAACTGCGCGCTCAGTACGCTGTAAAGGATAAAAACGCAGATATTTCTTCCCTGAACGAAACTCAAAGAGAGATTTTTACCTTTTTATCAGGCGCAGACTCTTATGTTGAAAAACAAAAAATCTGTCAAAGTCTCGGCTTGTCTGAGGATATCAGAGATTTCGATATTCTTGAAAAGAAGGGTTTTTTGCTTCGCGCTTATGACGCAAAGAGAAATGTCGGTGAGCTTCATGAAAAGATGATAAAGCTATCCGAAAACTACGAGGAGATCGTTTCTGTATCAAAGCTGACCGAAAAGCAAAAGAGCGTTGTCGAGCTGCTCAAAGAAGTTCAGACTGCGTCGGAAAAGGAAGTTTGCGTACTTTTAGGGATAACAAGCGCTGTTTGCAAAGCTCTTGAAAAAAAGGAGATCTGCGAAACATACGATCGTCCTGTTATGAGAAATCCTGTCGAACACGGTGCGGAATCGTTTGAAACAACACAGTTGTCCGATTTGCAGCAGGAGGTTTACGAAGGACTGAAGAGGTTCTGTTTTGACTGCCGTGACGGCGGCGGAGCAGCGCTGCTTTACGGCGTTACAGGAAGCGGCAAAACGAGAGTTTATCTCAAACTGATTCGTGATGTAGTCGATTCCGGCAGATCTGTGATAGTCATGGTGCCGGAAATATCTCTCACTCCGCAGACGGTCGATATTTTCAAGCGAAGCTTCGGCAAAAAAATCGCTGTTTTTCACAGCGCTTTGTCCATGGGCGAGCGAGCCGATGAATTTAAACGCGTCAAAAGCGGCGAAGCTGTAATAGCTATAGGCACAAGATCTGCTGTTTTTGCTCCTTTTGAAAATCTCGGTCTGATCATAATGGATGAGGAACAGGAACATACATATAAATCAGAAAGCAATCCCCGTTACCATGCCAGAGAAGTCGCAAAGTTTCGAGCGTCAAAAAACGGAGCGCTGCTTCTTATGGCGTCCGCTACGCCGAGCATAGAAAGCTATGCAAAGGCTAAAAGCGGAAAATATAAGC
>JAFSTS010000117.1 GCA_017445685.1 Clostridia bacterium
ATTTGAAAAAGCTATAAAATACTGTACTTTTTTTCTCATAACAAAACCCTTGCCGTCTTACCGGCTTTGAGAATACTGCTCAATAATCTTCTTCAGCTCTTCAACGCCCTGACCGTTCACGGAAGAAAACGGTATAACCTCAACGCCTTCATAAGCCGAAAGCTCTTCTATAAGCTCCTGCTGCCTTTTGGCATATTCGCTCTTGTTGAGTTTATCACTCTTTGTGGCAGCGACGATAAAGTTGTATCCGTATTCGCTCATGAAATCCATCATCATTATGTCGTCCCCGGTAACAGGATGACGCATATCAACAAGCTGAATGACTAGTCCGATATTTCTGCCGGAGGAGAAATAATGCTCCATAAGATCCGACCATCTTTTTTTCTCACCCGCCGAAACCTTGGCGTAGCCGTATCCCGGCAAGTCGACAAACCTGATGTTGTCGACCTTGTAAAAATTGATCGTCACTGTTTTTCCGGGAACAGAGCTGATTCGCGCCAGCTTCTTCCTGTTGAGCAGCTTGTTGATGAGCGAAGATTTTCCGACATTTGACCGTCCGGCAAAAGCTATTTCGCACACCGTAGATTCAGGAAGCTGAGACGAAAGTCCAAATGATGTTTCAAAGTCTGCTTTATTATAATTCATTTTTTCACCTACTGTGTGACGCCTTGAGATACGCTGCCGTCATTGTTTTCAGCCATGACAGGCGCAAAAGTTTTTTCGGCAGTCTTTTTGCCGTCCTCCGTTTTCAGCGCATGAAGAAAAACTTCGTCAAGCGTTTTTACGCAAACAAATTCGATATTCTCCTTCACTACATCAGCGACTTCTTCCAAGTCGGAAAAGTTATCTGACGGGATTATCACCTTTTTGATCGAATTAAGATATGCCGCCATGGTCTTTTCCTTCAGTCCGCCGATTGCAAGGACTTTACCTGTAAGCGAGATCTCGCCTGTCATTGCAACCGTTTTGTCTACCTTTCTGCCCGACAGCGCCGACAAAAGAGCCGTTGCCATCGTGACGCCTGCCGACGGACCGTCCTTGGGAACTGCGCCTTCGGGAGCATGGATATGTATATCCTTCGTCTTGTAAAACGATTTGTCTATATTATATTCATCCGCATGGCTTCTGATATACGAAACAGCCGCTTTGGCAGATTCCTTCATCACATCACCGAGAGAGCCGGTCAGCTCAAGCTTTCCCGTTCCCTCCATCACAAGAACTTCCATTTGAAGCATTTCGCCGCCTACTGCCGTCCACGCAAGTCCGTTTACAACACCTGTCTCATCTTCGGTATTCAGCGTATTTTGCTTATACTTCGGCACGCCGAGGATACTTTCAAGATTCTCCGGCTTTACAACGAGGCATTTTTTCGTTTCGTCATAATTCATTGCAGCTTTACGGCAGATCGAGCTTATCTGTCTTTCAAGCTTTCTGACTCCTGCTTCTCTTGTGTAGGAAGTGATGATCTGCATCAAGGCGTCGTCGTTTATTCTGAGCATATTGCCGTTTAGACCGTGGCGTTTACGCTGTTTGGGAATGAGATGTCTCTTTGCTATATTGAGCTTTTCCTGCTGAGTGTAGCTGCTAAGCTCGATTACTTCCATTCTGTCCAGCAGCGGCGCAGGTATCGTTGAAAGATCATTAGCCGTTGTGATAAAAAGCACCTGGCTAAGATCAAAGGGTATTTCAAGATAATGATCGCAAAACGCATTGTTCTGTTCAGCGTCGAGAACCTCAAGAAGCGCGGATGACGGATCACCCTTGTAGTCAGAGCCGAGCTTATCGATCTCGTCAAGAAGCATCAGCGGATTGCTGCTTTTTACAGTTGATATCGCAGTCATTATTCTGCCCATCATTGCGCCGATATATGTTTTTCTGTGGCCGCGTATCTCGGCTTCATCGTGTATGCCGCCGAGAGATATTCTCGTATATTTTCTGCCGATAGCACGCGCTATGGAAGACGCAATTGAAGTTTTTCCGACTCCGGGAGGACCGACAAGGCAAATGATCTGCCCGGTAATTGAGGGATTAAGCTTCCTTACTGCAAGCATTTCTATCATGCGCTGTTTGACTTTTTCCATGCCGTAGTGGTCGTCGTCAAGAACTTTCCTCGCATGAGCAAGGTCAAGGTTATCAACGGTATGCTCATTCCACGGCAGTGAAAGAACAGTGTCGAGATATGTTCTCGAAACATTCGCTTCAGGTGAGGACGAGGGCATTTTTTCAAGCCTTGAACATTCTTTTAAAAGCTTTTCCTCATACTTTTTATCAAGATTGATCGTTTTTATCCTGTTGCGATATTCCTCAATTTCCGACTGCTGATCATCGTCTTCATTGAGCTCCTGAGAAATTGCTTTTAGCTGTTCACGAAGATAGTACTCCTTCTGGTTTCTGTCGATCTGCTCCTCGACCTTGTCCTGTATGCGTTCTTCAATCAAAAGAAGATTGCTCTCGTTTTCAAGCATTACGCACACTCTCAGCAGCCTTTCAAGAACATTAAGACAGCTCAAAATATGATAACGCTGTTCATACTCTATCATAATGTTGCCGGCAATATAGTCCGCAAGCTTGCTCGGATTCTTCTCGTCGATAACTTTAAGTATCAGATCGGGAGCAACCCTCGGCGCAACATTGGCATATTCCTCAAAAGCGTCTTTGACTTTTCTCATAAGAGCCTGAAGGTAATCCGAATCCTCAGGTCTGATCTTAGGCTCGCGGCGTCTTTTGATTATTCCGCTTAAAAACGGTCTTTCGGAGATCATCTGAATGATCTCTCCCCTGTAAAGCCCCTCAACTGTTACGCGGACATTTTCGCTGTTTGGCATTTTTACAGTCTGTTTAATTGCGGCAACAACGCCTATTCTGTACAAATCGTTATTGGACGGTTCTTCCGTTTCGACTTCCTTTTGGGCGACGAGAAACACAAGCCTTTTGTCGCGCATGGCTTCTTCAAGCGCACGGATAGATTTCTTCCTGCCGACTTCAAAGTGAATGGTGTCGCACGGAAATATAACAAGCCCTCTCAATGCTACGATGGGCATCATTTCTGTTTGCAAAAAAGTATCCATAGGTTTTTCTCCTGTTCTTTGTTCAATATTGTATTATATATCAAACGCTTTGTTTCGTCAATAAATGTTTTTCTTTTTAAAAGTAAAGCTTGTTTTTTCCTGCTATATTGTTGATTTAATTGCTCATTTATGGTAAAATACACCTGAAATACATCTAAAGTTTAGTGGAGATGATAATATGAAATACGCGGTCATTCTTTATGACGGCATGGCTGATTATCCCGTTGACGAGCTCGGCGGCAAAACGCCGATGATGTGCGCCAAAAAACCGGTGCTTGATTCCCTTGCAGGAAAGGGCAAAATCGGACTGGTAAATACTGCAACCGAAGGCTTCAAGCAGGGCAGCGATGTTGCAAATCTAACTGTCCTCGGATACGATCCCCGTGAAAGCTATTCGGGACGCTCGCCGCTTGAAGCGCTGAGCATAGGCGTCGATATGCTTGAAAGCGATGTTGCGCTCAGATGCAATCTTGTTAGTCTTTCCGGCGAAAAAGCATACGAAGACAAAACTATGGTCGACTATTCCGGCGGAGACATCTCGACGCAGGAAGCTAAAATCCTGATCGACGCCGTCGAGCAGCATTTCGGCAACGATATTTTTAAGTTTTATGCAGGAGTTCAGTACCGTCACTGTCTGATTTTCAGAAACGGCACTACAGATCTTGGCAGCATGACTCCGCCTCACGACATTTCCGGCAAGGTCATAGGAGATTATCTGTCAACAAGCGGGAATGCAAAACAGCTTATACAAATGATGAAGGAAAGCTATGAGCTTCTCAACGATCATCCGCTCAACCTTCAGAGAGTAAAAGACGGAAAGCTTGCCGCAAACTCCATCTGGCTCTGGGGAGAAGGCACAAAGCCAAAGCTTCAGTCGTTTTATGATAAATATGGCCTGAACGGCTCTATAATCTCAGCAGTTGATCTTCTCAAAGGTATCGGCATCGGAACAAAAATGAGCGTTCCCGATGTTGAAGGCGCGACAGGATATATTGACACAAACTTCGAAGGAAAAGCCAACAAGGCAATCGAAGAACTCGACGGCGGAAAAGATTTCGTTTATGTCCATTTTGAAGCTCCCGACGAATGCGGCCACAGGAGAGAAGTTCAAAACAAAATCAGATCGATCGAGCTTATTGACGAGCGCGTTCTTCCGATAATAATCAAAGGTCTCGAAAAATATGACGACTATAAGATCCTCGTGCTCCCCGATCATCCGACGCCTATCGTCACAGCAACCCATGCACGCGATCCCGTTCCGTTCATGATGTATCACAAAAAAGACGAAAAAGACTTGGAAGTCAATTTCAATGAAGAAACCGCCAAAAATTCCGGGCTGTTTATTAAATACGGCCCTGATCTGATGAAAGAATTTTTAGACAAGTGAGGTATAATAAATGAAAATCAACACAAAGTGTCTTCACGCAGGATACGAGCCGAAAAACGGCGAGCCGAGAGTTTTGCCGATTTATCAAAGCACTACATATAAATATGAAAGCAGCGAGGCGATGGGCAAGCTGTTTGACCTTGAAGAAAACGGATATTTTTACACAAGGCTTGCAAACCCCACAAACGACGCGGTTGCCGCTAAAATCGCAGCCCTTGAAGGCGGCGTAGCCGCAGTTTTGACATCTTCGGGCCAGGCAGCAAACTTCTATGCTGTTTTTAACATCGCTCAGGCAGGAGATCACATCGTTTCTTCAAGCGCGATCTACGGCGGAACCTTCAACCTTTTCTCCGTTACAATGAAAAAGCTCGGAATAGATTTCACTTTCATTTCCCCCGATTCAACTAAAGAAGAAATTGACGCGGCGTTCAAACCGAACACTAAAGCTGTTTTTGCAGAAACTATTTCGAATCCGTCGCTTAATGTTCTTGACATAGAGCTGTTTTCTTCCTGCGCTCACGAGCACGGCGTTCCTCTGATTGTGGACAACACTTTCCCGACTCCTATCAACTGCCGTCCTTTTGAGTTCGGAGCAGATATAGTAACTCACTCGACAACGAAGTACATGGACGGTCACGCCACTCAGGTCGGCGGCGTTATTGTAGACAGCGGAAACTTTGACTGGACAAAAAGCGACAAATATCCGGGGCTGACTACTCCGGACGACTCATATCACGGCATTACATATACCGAGCGGTTCGGCAAAGGCGCCTATATCACTAAAGCCGTAGCGCAGCTTATGCGTGACCTCGGCTCTATCCCCTCACCTCACAATGCGTTTCTTCTAAATCTCGGACTTGAGACGCTGTTTTTGAGAATGGAAAGACACTGCTCCAACGCGCTGAAGGTTGCCGAATTTCTCGAAAACAACGAAAATGTAACCTGGGTCAATTTCCCCGGACTTGAGAGCAACAAATACTACTGCGTTGCGAAAAAATATATGCCCCACGGAACTTGCGGAGTCATCTCTTTCGGCGTAAAAGGCGGAAGAGAAGCTGCGACAAAGTTTATGGATTCGCTGAAGCTTTGCACGATCGCAACTCACGTTGCCGACTGCAGGACCTGCGTTCTTCACCCGGCGAGCACAACTCACAGGCAGCTTAATTCAAAACAGCTTGAAGAATGCGGCGTAAGCGAAGATCTTATCAGACTTTCCATCGGCATTGAAGATGTAGAAGATATTATTGAGGACATTGCTCAGGCTCTCGAAAAGGCGGCAGAATAAAAAATCAGCTCGGGGTTTTTCCGGGCTGTTTTTCTTGACAATTTTTTTTTATTATGATATTATGAAAATGTAAGTAAAAACAGAAAGGGATGATTTTAATGAAAAAAGCAACGATCAAAATTTTCAGCCTGATAATTGCGTTGACAATGGTTTTCAGCACTTTTTTTGCAGGCAGTATTGTATCTTCCGCCGCTGTTGAGCCGTCTACCGACGTCACTGCCGGCAACAACATCGGTCTTGAAAAACAGGGCAGCGCTTGGGTTTACTATGGAAGCGATAAGAAGATCGACAGAAGCTATGTCGGTCTTGCGAAAAACCAGTACGGCTGGTGGTATGTAAAAAACGGAACGATCGACTTTTCCTACACTGGAACAGCTAAAAATATTTACGGCACTTTTTATGTAACAAAAGGAAAGCTCGACACATCCTTTACAGGAATGGCAAAGGACAGTTCTTTGGGATGGATC
>JAFSTS010000118.1 GCA_017445685.1 Clostridia bacterium
TCTTTCCTTCGATTCATGAAATCGTCCATCTTTGCCCTGATCTCGTCAGGATCGCCTTTTTTCAGCTTCATATAAGCGCGGCAAATGATCTTGTCGGAATCCTTATAAACCGAAGTTCTGTAAGAGAGCTTCAGCTCATCAAAATCATATGATCCGATCTCGCCGTCAAGTCCGATATGATCGCATTTAAAAAGAACGTCTTTAATTTCGCCGCCATATGCGCCGGCGTTCATATAAACTCCGCCGCCTACAGACCCCGGTATACCGTAAGCAAATTCAAGCCCGGAAAGCGAATTGTCAAGCGCAAATTTGCAGACCTTCATCAGGCTCGTTCCGGCAAGGCAAACGATAGTGGTGTCGTCGATCAGCTGAATACCATCAAAGTCATTTCCAAGGTGGATCACAACGCCGCGAATACCGCTGTCTTTAACGAGGAGATTGCTTCCCCTGCCGATTATAAATGGTTTGACGCTATTGTCCCGGCAAAACGAAAGAATGCTTTTCAGCTCTTCGATATTGCAGGGTGAAACAAAAACATCAGCTTCGCCTCCGGTGTTGAAAGTCGTGTGACTTTTCATCGGCTCATTATATTTTATTTCAAAAGAAAACGGTTTGGAAAACTCGGAAAATTTTTCAATAATATCCATAAAACAACCTTTGAAATGTGAAATGATTTTATCTGTTCAAAAGAGCAGCTCCGATAATGCCTGCGTCGTTTGTAAGCTCGGCAGTACATATCTGCGTAGTTCTTTCATATTTTTTATTAAAAATCTGTTTGTAAGCATATTCGCGCAGCGGGATGATGAGGTTGTCTTTTTCGTTGCTGATGCCGCCGCCGATGCAAAGAATATCCGGCTGTAATGCGTTGATGATATTAGCAACGCCGATGCTGACAAGATAAATGTAATGGTCAACAACTTCTGTTCCTGCAGGATCGCCCAATCTTTTTGCGTCAAAAGCTGTTCTTGCGCCGGTATTGTTTATATCGCCGTCAACAAGCTCCCACATTTTGCTGTCCTTACATTCAAGCATTTTAGCTTTAGTCTGTTCGATAAGCGCTGTCGCGGAAGCAAAAGATTCCCAGCATCCTTTCCTGCCGCAGGTGCAGGGCTTTCCTTCATAGTTGTAATCGATTACAACATGACCGAATTCGCAGGCAGAATCGCCGCAGCCGGTTACGAGTTTTCCGTCAACAACAACGCCGGAACCGACACCGGTGCCAAGAGTTACGGCAACCACGTCTTTATATCCTTTGCCTGCGCCTGCATACGCTTCGCCGAGGCCTGCGCAGTTTGCGTCATTCTCGATGAAGATCGGAATACCCGGGAAATATTGAGAGAATATCTCAATTGCAGGAATCATCTCAAGATATAGGTTGTTTGAATATTCAATATATCCGGTCTTTTTGTTTATTGATCCGGGGATCCCGATACCGATAGAGGCGACTTCGTCGATAGTTATGTTAGCGTCCGCAATAGCGTCTTTTGTTGCGTCAGCCATGTCCTTGAAGATCTCTTCGGCAGACCTGGGAGAATTTGTTTTTCTTTTTCCTCTGCCGATGATGTTGATGTTTTCATCCACAACGCCTACGGCAATATTAGTTCCTCCTAAATCAATTCCAATTTTGTACATTTTTCATCCTCCTGAATATATTAAAAAATTAATAATTATGCCATATTTCAAGCTCATCTTCCTGCGGAACGATGTCGTCGGACATACCGAGCTTATGCAGCAGTTCTCTTGCGGCATTGTAGCCGAGCTGTTTTTGCCTTTCGTTTACGGCTGCAGCCTCGATTATGATCGAAAGGTTTCTGCCGGGTTTAGACGGTACAGTCGTCAAAGGAACTTCAACGCCGAGAATATCGATCTTCTGGCTTTCAAGGCCGAGACGGTCGTATATCTTATTGTTGTCCCAAAGCTCGATATTTACAACAAGCTCTATCTTCGTTGAAAGCTTTACTGCGCCCATACCGAAAATACGTCTGGCATTGATAATTCCTACGCCGCGAAGCTCGATAAAATGACGGATGTTGTCGGGAGCTGAGCCGATCAAAGTGTTATGGGAAGTCTTCCTGATCTCGACTGCGTCATCAGCAACAAGCCTGTGGCCGCGTTTGATGAGTTCAAGAGCAGTTTCGCTCTTGCCTACGCCGCTCTCGCCAGTGATAAGAACGCCTACACCGCTTATCTCCATCAGAACGCCGTGACGGGTCTCCCGTGCCGCAAGCTCTATGCCGAGATAGTCGATAAGGCTCGACATCGCAGGCGAAGTCACTTCGTGAGTTTTCAGTATAGGGACATCGTATTTTACAATTATGTCCTTATATTCGTCAAAGAAATCAAGATCCCTTGCGACGACGATCGCAACAGGCTCGTTCTTTAGCAGCAAGTCGACCCTATCCTCCGCCGTCCTCCGATCAAGCGAACGAAGATACTCATACTCTGCGAGGCCGATAAACTGAACTCTATTCTTGTCAAAAAATTTTTCGTACCCGCTGAGGATTAGTCCCGGCCTGCTGACGTCGGCGGAGACAACGTGAATCGAAACGGAATTTTCCGACATATATGTCACTTCATATTTCATGTCTTTGATGACATGATTGAGTGAAACAGAAAACTTTCTATCCATAAAAATCACCAAATTTCATTATTAAATATTATATCTTATTTTGATAATAATTCCAATAGTTTTTTTAAAAAAAGTCATTAAAAAATAATAATAATAATAAATTGATAAAAAACAACTGTGAGGTCAATAATATGCTTCAAAATTTGCTTTCATTTTTGCTCTACGTCACTTTGCACCTAAATACAACAAGCTCTTTCCCGCCGCCTCTGAGCAGAGAGGAAGAAAGAATGTACCTTGAAAAGATGAATCAGGGAGACACGCAGGCAAAAAACATCGTCATCGAGCACAACCTGCGTCTTGTTGCCCACATAATCAAGAAATACTACTCAAACTATAACGATCAGGACGATCTGATCTCTATCGGCTCGATCGGTCTTATAAAGGCGATAAACTCCTTTGATTATGAAAAAGGCACACGTCTTGCGACGTATGCGGCAAAATGCATTGAAAACGAAATACTTATGTACTTTCGATCAGCTAAAAAAACGTCGCAGGAAATTTCTTTGAACGAGCCGATCGAATCCGACAGCGACGGCAATCCTATTACGCTCATGGACGTGATGTATTCCGACGACACGATTGCGGAGGATATTGACAAAAAAATCAAAATCAGAAAACTTTCAAAATACATTGAATTTCTCACAAATGAAAAAGAAAAAGAGATCATCATAAAACGGTACGGTATTAATGGCGAAAAGCCCCTCACTCAACGTGAGATCGCAAAAAGCATGGGAATATCACGCTCCTATGTCTCGAGGATCGAAAAGCGTGCGTTGATTAAGCTAAGGGAAATGTTTGAAGAAAACAAATGAAACAGCATGCTTAAAAATCGTTCATTAAAGAACATAAGTATGCTGTAAACAGAAAAAAATTTTTTGTTAGAAAATCTTTAATATCAGGATAACTTTATTTCCTTTTCGCAAAGTAGCTTTACATTGCCGCAAAGAAACAATTCACCGGTTGGCATAGCGGTGATTTCAAGCGTTCCTCCAGGCTGCTTTGGAGAGAGCTTTGAGAGACGATTTGTTATATTTGCCATATATGCGCCGACGGCAGATAAACCGCTTCCGCACGCACTTTCCCAAAAAAGAGTGTCAGCTTCGGGAACATATACGAGCGGAGTCAAACGGTTTTTGGATTCTTCAAAGAACATCAGCCCCAAAGCGGGAGCGTTCAGAAGAGCGCACCAACACCTTACAAGCTTTTCCGCTTCTGATTTTGCAACAGGATCAGAAAAAATAACGTGAGTTATTCCGTCAAAACGAA
>JAFSTS010000119.1 GCA_017445685.1 Clostridia bacterium
AGTCTGTGCCGAGAGACACTGTCCCCTGACATCAAGAGCAAGCCGCATCGCTTTTTTCAAAGCTTCTTCATCCATTGCCGCTATGTAAACATCACAGCCGTTCGCCTGCGGAAGCTCAATGTTTTGCGACTGCATCAAAAGCATAAGCCGTTCAAGACCGATTGCAAATCCGAGAGCCGGGATATGCTGTGAGCCAAGCTCTTCAAGCAATCCGTCGTATCTTCCGCCGCCGCAGACTGTTCCCTGCGCGCCGATGGAAGTGCTTACAAACTCAAAAACGGTTTTTGTTTAGTAATCAAGTCCTCTGACGATGTTCGGGTCGATCTCAAAATCAATGTTGAGAAGCGTCAGATATTCTTTTACCTTTTCAAAGTGATCCGAACATTCCTCGCACAGGTAATCAAGAACTACAGGCGCGCCTTCGGCTATTTTAGAGTCCTGCGGGCTTTTGCAGTCGAGGATACGCATGGGGTTTCTTTCAAGTCTTTTTTGACAGGTTTCACAAAGCCGGCTTTCATACTGCTTGAAATATTCCTTGAGCGCTTTATGATAATTCTTTCGACATTCCGGGCATCCGATCGAGTTTACATAGAGCTTCAGATCGGTAATTCCAAGCGACGCGAAAATTTCATTTGCAAGTGAGATGACTTCGGCATCGGCGGCAGGAGACTGCGTTCCGAAGCATTCTGCGCCGAACTGGTGAAATTCGCGGAGTCTGCCTGCCTGCGGCTTTTCATATCTGTAGCATGAGGTCAGATAGCAAACTTTCTGCGGCATCGCGTCATTAAAAAGCCCGTGTTCAAGGAAGGCTCTTGCGGCGCCGGCAGTACCCTCGGGTCTGAGGGTAAGCGATCTGCCGCCTTTGTCGAGAAATGTGTACATTTCCTTTTCAACAACATCAGTCGTGTCGCCGACTGAGCGCTGAAAAAGCTCCGTGTGTTCGAAAACCGGGGTTCTTATCTCCCTGAAACCGAAATTATCTGCAACAGACATAATTGTGTCTTCAATAAATCGGTTTTTATGGCTCTCGGACGGTAAAACATCCTGTGTGCCTTTGATTGATTTTACGCTAAGTGCCATAGTTTCCCCCTGTTATTCTTCCGTTGTCTCCTGAGTCTCTTCTGTTTCCTCTGCCGTCTGTTCCTTTTCGTCTTCGTCGATATGCTTTACAACGGTCAAGGTGACAACTCTGTCGCCGTTTCCGACTCTCATAACTCTGACGCCCTTGGACGGTCTTGCAAATACGCTGATGTCGCGCGCAGGTATTCTTATCATGATTCCGTCTGAAGAGATGATGATAACATCGTCATCTTCTTCGACTACACGAATAGCGCAAACATTGCCGAAGGTGGAAGTTCTGTAGTTCATTACGCCTTTTCCGCCTCTTGACTGAACTCTGTAGTCGCTCTCTACGCTTCTTCTGCCGTATCCGTTTTCGTTTACGGTCAGGACAATATCGCCTTCATGCAAAACGTCGAATCCGACGACTTCATCATCTTTTGCAAGAGTTATGGATTTCACGCCGCGCGCTGTTCTGCCGAGTTCCCTTGCGTCCTGTTCGTTAAAGCGAATAGCCATACCCTTCTTCGTTGCAACGAGAAGATCATCGTTGCCGGAAGTAAGCTTGACCCATGCAAGCTCGTCGCCTTCGTCAAGGTTGACGGCAATAACGCCAGTCTTCCTGATATTCTTGTAATTTTCAATATGAGTACGCTTGATGATACCCTTCCTTGTGACCATGCAGACATACTTGTCAAGATCTTTTTCGACATCGACCTGTATCATTGCGGAGACCTTTTCCTCCTGGGTGATCGGAAGAAGATTGACAATATTCATGCCCTTGCTCGTGCGGCTGCCCTCAGGAACTTCATATCCCTTGAGCTTATATGTTTTGCCCGTGGAAGTGAAGAACATTATGCTCTTATGCGTTGAGCAGATAAACATCGTCTCGGCAACGTCTTCCTCGCGTCTTGTCATGCCCTTGATACCTCTGCCGCCTCTGTGCTGGCTCTGGTATGTGTCGATTGGCTGGCGCTTGATATATCCCATTGTGGTGAGAGTGTAGACGCAGTCTTCTTCGGGAATGAGGTCTTCAACATCAACTTCTCCGCTGACATTCATGATCTCTGTTCTGCGCTCGTCGCCGAATTTATTTTTAACTTCCTGAGCCTCGGTTTTGATGATTTCAAAAACACGGCTTTCGTTTGCGAGAATGTCTTCGTAATCTGCAATTTTTTCAAGCAGCTCGGCAAGCTCGCTTTCTATTTTTTCTTTTTCAAGTCCTGTCAACTGGGCAAGACGCATCTGAACGATCGCCTGAGCCTGAACATCGTCAAACTGGAATCTGTCAATGAGCGCCTGCTTGCCCTCGGAAACTGTTTTTGACGCTCTGAGGATAGCGATAACTTCGTCAATGAAATCAAGAGCTTTTTTGAGAGCCTCTAAAATGTGCGCTCTTTCCTGCGCTTTTTTGAGGTTGAAAATAGTTCTTCTCGTTACAATCTCATGCTGATGATCGATGTATTTTTGAAGCAGATCTTTAAGTGTAAGCAGCTTCGGCACGCCGTCCACAAGCGCAATATTGATAACGCCGTAGGATATCTGAAGCTGAGTGAAGTTGAAAAGCTGATTTAAAACGACCTGCGGATTGGCGTCTCTTTTGAGATCGACTACAACCTGCATACCTTCCCTGCCGGAATAGTCGTTGATGTCGGAAATACCCTCGATCCTCTTATCTTTTACGAGGTCGGCAATGCTTTCAATAAGCTTTGCTCTGTTGACCTGATAAGGAAGCTCGGTAATGTTGATGGAAAATCTTCCGTTTTTATTTTCAACGATCTCTGTTCTGGCTCTGACGATTATTTTGCCTCTGCCGGTAGCGTATGCGCTGCGGATACCGGCTCTGCCCATAATGATGCCTGCCGTCGGGAAATCAGGACCCTTGATATGTTCCATCAAATCTTCCAGTGAAGCGTCGGGGTTGTCGATAAGGCAGCTCATTGCGTCGATAACTTCCGTCAGGTTGTGAGGCGGCATATTGGTTGCCATACCTACGGCAATACCTGTAGAGCCGTTTACAAGAAGATTCGGAAATCTTGACGGCAAAACGACAGGTTCCTGAAGTCGATCGTCATAGTTTGGCATGAAATCAACTGTCTGTTTGTCGATATCACGGAGCATTTCAAGCGATATCTTGCTCATTTTTGACTCGGTGTAACGGTAAGCGGCAGGCGGATCTCCGTCGATCGAGCCGAAGTTTCCGTGACCGTCGACGAGCATATATCTCATGGAGAAATCCTGCGCCAGCCTTACCATCGCTTCGTAAACCGAGGAGTCACCGTGAGGGTGATAGCTGCCGAGAACGGAACCGACGGTGTCGGCGCACTTTCTGTATGCTTTATCGGGCATAAGTCCGTTTTCAAACATCGTATACAGTATTCTTCTGTGAACGGGTTTGAGTCCGTCCCGAACATCCGGCAAAGCTCTGGAGGTGATGACGGACATGGAGTAATCGAGGAAAGATTTTCTCATTTCCCTGTTGATGTCAACTTCGACGATTTTTTGATTTTCAAATGCCGAAATCGTGTTGTTTTCTTCGCTCATTTTTCCCGCTCCTTTCGTTAAATATCAAGATTCTGAACATACTTGGCGTTCTTTTAGATAAATTCTTTTCTCGGCTCAACTTTGTCGCCCATCAAAACGGAAAATACTTCGTCCGCTTCAACAGCGTCTTCCAGGGAAACTCTCAGCATTGTTCTGTACTGCGGATCCATAGTCGTCTCCCAAAGCTGCTCTGCGTCCATTTCACCAAGACCTTTGTATCGCTGAACATCGCAGGTTCCGCTGCCGCCGAACTCGGAAATATATCTGTCTCTTTCCTCATCGGAGAAAGCGTAGAAGGATTTTTTGCCCTTCGATACCTTGAAAAGAGGCGGCTGTGCAATATAAACGTGTCCTTCGTCTATTAGCGGACGCATATATCTGAAGAAAAATGTCAGAAGAAGCGTTCTGATGTGAGCGCCGTCGACATCGGCATCCGCCATGATAATAACTTTGTCGTAGCGAAGCTTTGTGATATCAAAATCAGCTCCGATACCTGTGCCAAGCGCAATGACTACCGGGGAAAGCTTGTCGTTGGTGATAACTTTGTCAAACCTTGACTTTTCAACATTGAGCATTTTTCCCCAAAGCGGAAGAATCGCCTGATAAGTTTTGTCTCTGCCGCTTTTTGCAGAGCCTCCTGCGGAGTCTCCCTCGACGATGTATATTTCTGTATATGTTGAATCCTTTGAAATACAGTCGGCAAGTTTTCCGGGAAGTGAATTGCTCTCAAGCGCAGATTTTCTTCTTGCGTTGTCTCTGGCTTTTCTTGCCGCTTCTCTGGCTCTTGAGGAATCAAGCGCTTTCATGAGGATCATTTTTGCAATTGCAGGATTCTCCTCAAAGAAAGTCATGAGTTTTTCAGAGACTGTTCTTGAAACAAGAGGTGTGATATCCGTGTTTCCGAGCTTTGATTTTGTCTGTCCTTCAAACTCTGCCTCAGTGAGCTTGACGCTGATGACCGCCGTCATACCCTCTCTGACATCTTCACCGGAAAGCTTTTTGTCGGAATCTTTAAGAATATTGTATTTTCTTCCGTATTCGTTAAACACTCTTGTCAGCGCAGACTTGAAGCCGTTTTCATGAGTTCCGCCGTCAAGAGTTCTGACATTGTTTGCAAAGGAAAGAATAGTCTCGTTGTAGCCGTCGTTATACATAATTGCGATCTCAACGCTTCTGTCCTCGTGAGCTCCTGAAAAATGGATCGCCTCGCTGTGGATCGGGGTAAGTCCCCTGCTCTCGTTAAGAAATTCAACAAAGCTGCCTATGCCGCCTTCATAGCAGTATTCCTCCTCAACAGCTTCCTCGCCTCTTCTGTCCGCAAAAGTAATTTTAAGTCCTGCATTTAGGAAGGCAGACTGACGAAGTCTTCTTTGAAGTGTTTCAAAATCGTAAACCGTTGTTTCCGTAAAAATTTCAGGGTCGGCTTTAAATCTTATGAGCGTTCCTGTATCCTGCGTATCTCCGATAATTTTAAGCTCGCTTGCTATGTCGCCGCGCTCAAATCTCTGGTGATGGATATGCCCGTCTCTTGAAACTTCAACTTCAAACCACTCCGAAAGAGCATTAACAACGGAGGAACCAACGCCGTGAAGACCGCCGGAAACCTTGTAGCCGCTGTCGCTTCCGCCGAATTTTCCGCCTGCGTGAAGTACGGTCAGAACAAGCGTAACGGCAGGAATGCCGCTTTTTTCATTGACCGCAACAGGAATGCCTCGTCCGTTGTCTTTTACAACGATAACATCGCCCGGCAAAATTTCAACATTGATTTCAGAGCAAAATCCTGCAAGCGCCTCGTCGATAGAGTTGTCAACGATTTCATATACAAGATGGTGCAGTCCGTTAGGCCCCGTAGAACCAATATACATTCCGGGACGCTTTCTGACAGCCTCAAGTCCTTCGAGAACCTGAATTTGATCGGCGTCATATTCTTCTGTTACAACAGTGTCCATCTCCTCGTCATCGATAGACATTTCCGCCTCTCTTTTAAGTTCTTCGATTTCCTCTTCGTCGATTGAATCAATAAGTTCTTTTTCGTCGTTAAGATTGTCCAAAATAATCCCTCCGTAACAAATCTTTATATATCTGATGATTTTTCACTAAAATAAAGTTTTTTTCTCAGCGCGTTTTAAGATAGTCTGAGAAGAAAGCTGAGACAAATATATTATTTCGCCCTGTTTTTCATTGTGAGTCAAAATAAAGGATTTCGGCAGCTCAAAGCTTACGGTGACTACCCTTTTTTCTTTTTCCATTTTTGCAAGATAATCTCTCGTAGCTTTTGATACAGTTGAAGTATCAAGATCAAAAACCGCTATGATATCCTGCGTTTTTACAGTAGTGTCCTGTCCGATATGAAGATACATTTTCCTTCCTCACAAAAGCTTTCCTTCTTTGACTTCAATGCTTTTTCCGCTTTTCATTCTGATAACCTGAGTCGGCTCGCAGCAGGTAATAAACACCTGCCAGTCTTTTAATTCATTTAGAATATAATTCTGCCTTGAAACATCAAGCTCGCTCATTACATCATCAAGCAATGCCACAGGTTTTTCCTGCCTGATTTCATTTATTATGTAAGCTTCGGCAAGCTTCAATGAAAGCGCGGCAGATCTCTGCTGACCCTGAGAGCCGAAATTTCTGATATTTTTGGAATTTAATTTGATCTCGATATCGTCTCTGTGAGGGCCCTTTGAAGTAAATTTTCTTTTGATGTCAATTTCTCTTGAATTTTTCAAAAGCTCAAACAAAATTTTTGCGTCGTCTTCTTCGCTGTTTTCTTTTTCAAAACCCGATAGAATATAGCTGATCGAAAGCTCCTCTTTTTTTTCTGAGATTCCTGCATAACATTCGGTAGCGGAAAGCTTTAATTTTTCAATGTAACTTTCTCTCTTTTTTATTATAGCTGCTCCGACTTTTGAGAGACTTTCATCCCATACATCAAGATAATCCCAGTCAATATTTTTTTCTTCGATATTTCTCAGCAGTGCATTTCTCTGACGAAGAATTTTATAATATTCGCTCAAAGTTCTCGCATAAGAGGAATCTGTCTGACTGATAGCAATATCAAGAAACTTTCTTCTTTCGTCAGGCCCGCCTTTAATTAAATTCAAATGTACCGGAGAAAACACGACGGCAAAAAAATCACCGATCATGCTTCGTGTTGAAACTGCCTTGACTTTGTTTTTATAAACTTCCTGTAAATCTTTTGCGCCTTTTATTTGAAAATTTTGATCTCTGTTGTCCGCAAAAAAATCAAGCTCCAATCGGTAAAAATCTTTTTCGTGCGGAATCAGCTCATTATTTTTTTTTGTGCGAAAGCTTTTAAATCCCGTAAACAGCCAGATACCTTCAATTATGTTTGTTTTCCCCTGCCCGTTTTCACCGTAAATCATATTTACTCCGTCGCATGGAAAAATTTCAACGTCCTGAAGATTTCTGAATTGCTCGGAAAAAAATCTGTTGATGTTCATAAATTATTCGACAATAAAAATTTTATTTTCAAATTCAACTTTGTCATTAGGACGAAGCTTTTTTCCTCTCATAATACAAACTTCGCCGTTTACTTTAACTTCCCCGTCCTGAATTACCATTTTTGCGTGACCTCCGCTTTGTACGGCGTCGCACATCTTTAAAAAGGAATCAAGACGGATATACTCTGTTTCAATTTTGATTTTCTTTTCCGGCTTTTCTACGACTCTGACTTTAATTTTCATTTTTTAACCTCACAGGTAAAACGAGGAACAAAAATTTATCGCTGTCAGGATCGAGGATAAGTATCGGAGATGTTGGACCGTTGAGTTCAATTTTTACTTCATCAACATCGCTGACCTTCAGCGCGTCAAGAAGAAACTTATTGTTAAATCCAATTTCAATTCCGTTTCCTTCAATTTCAGCAGCTATTCTGTCGTGAGCCGTTCCTATTGAAGTAACAGACGAAACCTGAATCGAATTTTCTGAAAAATTACATCTGATCGG
>JAFSTS010000120.1 GCA_017445685.1 Clostridia bacterium
CGATTTTGACAGTATACAGGAGATCATAGATACAAAAGATGATTGCGCCGGCGCGCTCATTGAAAAAGCAATTGAAAAAGGCGGCAGCGATAATATCACTGCTGTTGTCATAAAAAACGAAAAGTGAACATCCTAAATTAAACAAAGGGAGACAAAGATATGGAAAATTATGTTGGCAAAAGAATTGACGGACGCTACGAGATCCGCGAGGTGATCGGAGTCGGCGGAATGGCTGTCGTATACAAGGCATACGATAACATCGACGACAGGATCGTTGCCGTCAAAATTCTCAAGGAGGAATTTCTTGCAAACGAAGAATTTCGCAGAAGATTTAAAAACGAGCCTAAGGCAATTGCGGTTCTGTCTCATCCGAATATCGTAAAGGTTTATGATGTCAGCTTCGGCGACAAGCTTCAGTATATCGTCATGGAATATGTCGAGGGTATAACTCTTAAAGACTATATTCAGCAGCAGGGCGTTCTCAACTGCAAGGAAATAGTTCATTTCACAACCCAGATACTAAAGGCGATCCAGCACGCGCATAATAAAGGTATCGTACATAGAGATATAAAGCCTCAAAATATTCTTCTTTTGCAAAACGGGACTATAAAAGTAACGGATTTCGGCATAGCCCGTTTCAGCAGAAACGATACAAGAACAATGACAGGAAGCGCAATAGGCTCTGTTCATTATATCAGTCCCGAACAGGCGAGAGGCGATGTGACAGACGAAAAATCCGACATCTATTCTGTCGGTGTTCTGATGTATGAAATGCTCACAGGTCAGCTTCCGTTCCAGAGCGACAGCGCAGTTTCCGTCGCGCTCATGCAGGTGCAGGCTGAGGCTGTTCCTCCGTCAGCTATCAACAGCGACATTCCCACAGGTCTTGAACAGATCACGATGAGAGCAATGCAGAAGAATCCGCGCGACAGATATCAGTCTGTGGCGGAAATGCTTCTTGACATTGAAGAATATAAAAAAGACCCCTCCATTATCTTTGACTACTCCTATCTTGTTGAAGACAAGAGCGAAACCGAGCCTCAGGATTCTTTTGAAGACGACTTTGAGGACGATGAATACTATGATAACGATGAAGACGCCGTTAATCAGCTTGAAGACACAAGCTTTTATGATGAAATTGACGACGGCGTCAGAGCAGGCAGGTTTTCAAGCGTAAACTTCAAGAAATATGTTCCCGTAATTCTCGGCGTTATTGCCGCTGCGCTTATAATCGGAATCGTCATTTGGATCTTTGTCACCCCGGGAGCCGACAAGAAAACTGTTGCAGACTTCATGGGCAAGAACTACAAGACGGAGATCGAATCCAACGAGGACTATGCCGGATACCAGTTTACGATCGTTGAACAGGTTTCCGAAGCAGAGGCGCCCGGCACTGTTATCGGTCAGGATCCTGCTGCCGGCAGCGATTACAAGGAAAACATGGAAATCAAGCTCACAATCGTCAAGGATACAGGCACAGTCACTGTTCCCAATGTTTACGATCTCACTCTTTCCGAAGCAAAGCTCAAGCTTGACAACACAGGTCTTAAGTATGATATTGTTCTTGAATACAGCGAAACTGTTAATGAGGGCAGCATAATCAGAACAAGTCCTGCAAGATATGAAACCGTAAAATCCGGCGAGACGATCAAGCTTTATGTCAGCGATCCGAGCGCTCCCAAGGGCGTGGAGATCCCCGATATTATCGGAAGCACTGTTGAAGCTGCAAAGACAACTCTTGCTGCCATCGGACTTGAAATAGACGACAATGTTGAAGAGATCAACAACAGCGCTCCTGCCGGAACTATAGTCAGTTGTTCTCCCGGAGTTGGCGAAACCGCGCCGACAGGCTCAAAGATTTCGGTCAAAGTCAGCACAGGCAACAGTGAAAGTCCGACAGTTACGGTAACATTTACTCTTCCGTCCGAAGGTAAAGGAACGATCATCGGCAAGGTAAATTCCAATATTGTCGTAAACAAAACCGATTATGCTTTCGACGGCAGCAGCTTCTCTGCTGTTCTGACGGGAACAGGCAAGTCTGACAAAGTCACTATCTATGTTGACGATGTGCTTTATTATAGCTGTAATGTTGACTTTACTCAGTCTACACCTGTTGTTACGGGCGAGATCAATAATTGCGGCACTGCAACAGTAAGCACAAAAGCAGCCGTTGCATCAGGCGAAGAAGGCGGTGAAGATACGACTTCCGCTTCAAGCGGTACTGCAACTGCCGATGCACAGTCCTATGTTTCCTACTACTATGTCTATGCAAAATCACAGCTTGAAGCGCAGGGATATACAGTAACGGTTGAAGACGGCTCTTACGATCCCTCAAACGGAAACATGGTTGAAAAACAAGTTCAAAACGGCAACAAAATAACACTTTATAAATATACTTACTAATTTGGAGTGATGCTTATGCGTCATCTCGATGGTACAATCATTAAAGGAATCGGCGGCTTCTATTATGTAGAAGTCGCCGAAGAAATATATGAATGTAAGGCGAGAGGCAATTTTAGAAAAAACAATATATCTCCTTTGCCGGGGGATAGAGTTTCCATTACTGAAAATGATAATGGAGAAAACACGATCGACAGGATCTATGAGCGTAAATCTGTTCTCAAACGGCCTCCTGTTGCAAATTTGGACAGATTATACATTGTTGTGTCCGTTTGCGAGCCGAAGCCGAATACTCTTGTTATTGACAAGATTTCGGCAATTGCCTGCAAAAATAATATTGAGCCTGTAATCGTTATCACCAAAACCGATCTTGAAAGCTTCGAGGAAATCAAAGAAATCTATTCAAAGACAAAGTTCAGGCTTTTTGTTATCAGCGATGACGATTCTATTGAAAAATTGAAGAATAGTCTTAACGGCAAAATTAGCGCATTTTGCGGCAATTCAGGCGTCGGTAAAACTACGCTTCTCAACAGGATATTTCCTCAGATGAATATGAAAACTGCTCAAATCAGCTCTAAACTCGGCAGAGGCAAGCACACAACACGCCATGTTGAGCTTCTTAAAGTTGAGGGCGGCTATGTTGCCGATACCCCCGGTTTTTCTTCTGTAGACATTGAAAAAAGCGAAGTCATCAAAAAGGACGAACTTCCTTTTTGCTTTCCTGAGTTTGCCGATTATCTCGGAAAGTGCAGGTTTTCGACTTGCTCTCACACAGTCGACCGTGGTTGCGCAGTGATCGAAGCAGTTGAGAACGGGGAAATTTCTTC
>JAFSTS010000121.1 GCA_017445685.1 Clostridia bacterium
GGTCAATTCGCTGAACATCGGTCAGCTTTTTTCTGACAAGATCCTGCAGGGATTTTTGAAATTCCGGGTATCCCTTATAGCCCATTTCGCACGCAAAACGAACTACAGTCGATTCACTTACTCCGACTTTTTCGGCAATTCTCATAGCCGTCATAAACGCGGCGGAGTCATAGTGTTCAACGATAAACATGGCAATTTTTTTGTGGCTTTTGGAAAGCTCGGACATCCTGCCTTCAATGCTGTTAAGAAGCGTTTCACTCATAATGAATCAATCTTTCATGCAGTTTTTATTTCAATATTTTCAATTATAATATCCTCAAACGGTTTATCGAGCATATCAGTACGAACAGATGCAATCCTTTCTACGATATCCATTCCCTCAAACACCTGACCGAAAACGGTATGCTTTCCGTCAAGCCACGGCGTTCCGCCGAACTGCTCGTAATGTTGAACAGCTTCGTTGGAAAACATTTCGGGAAGCTGCTTCATCTGTGCGAGAAGATCGCTGCTGACTTCCTTTGCCTGAACAATGAAAAACTGGCTTCCGTTGGAAAACGGTCTGCCTGTGTTTGCCATGGAAAGAGCGCCGTAAAAATTGTGAAGATCGAAGTTTATCTCATCCTCAAAACCTTTTCCCCATATACTTTCGCCGCCTCGTCCCGTACCTGTCGGGTCACCCGACTGGATCATAAAGTCCTTGATGACTCTATGGAATATAACGCCGTTATAGTATCCGTTTTGGGCATGAGTTACGAAGTTTTCAACAGTTTTCGGCGCTTCATTCGGAAACAATCTGACGCTGATCGAGCCTACATTCGTATTTATCACAGCATATTTTTCGCCGTGAAACAGTTTTTCATTTTGTTTAAGCATAATCTTTCTTCCTTAATCGTTTTTCAATTATTATATCATATCATATTCTTTTTTTCAACTGTCACAACTATAAGCAAAACGGTATAAAATGAACGAGGTGAAAAGAATGTATAAAGTGTTTTTAAGTCCGTCGGCGCAGGAATTTAACCCGTATCTGACCGGCGGCAACGAGGAGTACTACATGAATCTTCTGGCAGACGAAATAGAGAGGATACTCCGTCTTAACGGCATACAGACTGCAAGAAACGATCCAAGCGAGGATTTCAACGGAGCAATAGACCGCTCTAACGAGGACGATTACGACTTGCACATTGCTCTTCATTCCAACGCTTCCCCTCCCAACATGAGCGGCAGAATGCAGGGTCCTGTGATCTTTTTTTATCCGGACAGCGAAAAAAGCATTTGCATATCGGAAAGAATCGGCGAAGGATTTGAAAAAATCTATCCCGACCCCGGCGAAGTCGCTGTTTTGCCCTCATACACTCTGGCAGAGCTGAGACGCACAAAGGCTCCGGCAGTCTTTGCGGAAGTTGCCTACCACGACAATGCGCAGGACGAAAGATGGATAAAGCAGAACATACCTCTTATAGCAAGTGAAATTGCCGCGGCAATAATCAAATATCTTAATTCAGAATGCTGAATCAGTCGCAGACTCGTGCATGAAATGATCCTTTGTGCTTTTTTACAAAATTTTGCTTTTTTTGACCGTCGATTTATCATGTCAAATTTTTGAAAATCTCTTTTCAAAACGATGATTTCATAGTACAATATATGTAGTGTTCAAACACAATGGACAACTAAATATCGGAGGTTGAAAATCATGCCTGATTTTTTCGAAGAATTTACAACGCTGCCTGTCGGCAGACTTGGGATCATTTCCCTTCCCGGATGTGACGAACTGACAAAGAAGATAGACGAATACCTTGTTAAATGGAGAGCAGAGCGCAGAAGCGAACATAAATCAAACATCGCTTTTTACGGCTACCAGAAGGATTCGTACATTCTCAATGTCGAATTTACCCGTTTCGGAACAGGTGAAGGCAAGGTCACCATCAAGGAGACAGTCAGAGGATACGACATCTTCATCGTCTGCGATATGTTTAACTACGGACAGAAGATCAAGATGTACGGCAAGGAATATCCGATGAGCCCCGACGATCATTTTGCAAACCTCAAAAGAGCCATTGCCGCTGTCGCAGGCAAAGCAAAAAGGATAACTGTTGTTATGCCGATGCTCTACGAAGGACGCCAGCACAAGCGTTCATCCAGAGAATCCCTTGACTGCGCGCTTGCTTTACAGGAACTTTGCAACGGAATGGGCGTTGACAACATCATTACTTTCGACGCTCACGACGCAAGAGTTCAAAACGCAATCCCTCTCAAAGGCTTCGAAAATGTTACAACCTCCTACCAGATGATAAAAGCGATGGTAAAAAATGTTGACGACATCAAGTTCGACAAAGACCATCTGATGATAATCTCCCCCGATGAAGGCGGCGTTTCACGCTGTATTTACTATTCAACAGTTCTCGGCGTAGACCTCGGAATGTTCTACAAACGCAGAGACTTTTCCAGAGTCGTAGACGGCAGAAACCCCATAGTTGCGCATGAATTTCTTGGAACTGATGTCGAAGGCAAAGATGTTATCGTAGTTGACGACATGATCTCCTCCGGCGAATCAATGCTCGAAGTTGCTTCCAAGCTCAAAGACCTGCACGCAAACAGAATATTTGTTGTATGCTCCTTCGGTCTTTTCTGCAACGGACTTGAGAAATTTGACGAAGCATACGAAAAAGGCACGATCTCCAAGGTCTTTACAACAAACCTTATCTACCGCGCTCCAGAGCTTCTTGATCGCGAATGGTTCTGCGAGGTTGATCTTTCGAAATATATCGCATACATCGTTGACACGCTCAACAACGACCTGTCTATCAGCAGACTTCTTGATCCTGCCGACAGGATCTACAAGCTCCTCACTTCTAAAGGTCACAATGTTCCAAATCACAGCTTAAAGAAATCAACCACCCTTACCTGAAGTTTGGGTGGTTTATTATAAGTAACTGCTTAAAAAATAAGACTGCAAACTCACCCAAAAGTGAGAATGCAGTCTTTTTTGTTTATAATTTCAGGAGAATACAGGCAATACCTTCTGCGCAATTGCAAAATATACAGCCAAGGTGGTAACATCAAGAATCGTAGTCATCATCGGGCCTGCCATCAATGCAGGGTCAAGATGGATAAGTTTCATCAATATCGGCAAGGTGCAGCCAATAGCATTTGCAATAAGTATTGCAATAAACAGCGCCGCGCTGACTACAAGGTACTGCGCCACATCGCCGGATTCAGCGTGCATAATCCACATTCTGCCGAAATTGAGTATTACAAGCATGAGCGCGCAGATGATCGCAACTCGAAATTCTTTGAAAAGAACCTTGAAATAGTCTTTGATTTTTATCTCGCCGAGCGCAAGACCACGAATCATAAGCGTTGAAACCTGATTGCCGGCGTTTCCGCTCGTATCCATCAGCATCGGAATAGCTGTCGTCAAAAACACCCAGTTTGACAAGAGAGTTTCCTTTGAACTCATCAACTGACCCGTGAAGGTTGCGGATATCATCAAGATTGCAAGCCACAAGATCCTGTTTTTTGCCATTTTAAAGACGCCCGTTTTCAGGTATGTGTCGTCATTCGGACGCATAGCCGCCATCTTTTCGAAGTCTTCCGTGTTCTCCTGCTCGATGATATCAACGATATCGTCGATGGTGATAATGCCGACAAGTCTTCCCTCGGTATCTGTTACGGGAACGCTCAAAAGGTCGTACTTTCTGGCAAGGTCTGCAACGACCTCCTGGTCGTCGGAGGTGTTTACGCTGATTATCTGATCCTTGTCGTCCATTATGTCGCCGACCTTTGTGTCCTCGTCGCAAAGAAGCAGATCCTTCAACTCAACGATACCGACAAGTTTTCTCGATTCATCTACGCAGTAGCAGGTGTAGATCGTCTCTTTGTCAGTGGCGGTTTCGCGGATATTTTCTATCGCCTGTTTTGCCGTATACCTTGTATGAAGCTGCACCATCTCGTTGGTCATTATGCTTCCGGCAGTATCCTCGGCATAGTTTAAATATTTATTGATCGTCTTTCTCGTCTCAGGGTCGGCAGCACGCAGAACTCTGTTGACAACATTCGCCGGAACTTCTTCAAGAAAGTCGACCGTATCATCGATGAACATATCATCAACAAGTCTGCAAAGCTCCTTGTCCGTAATAGAGCGGACAATATGCTCCGCCTGCTCAGTGTCAAGATATGAAAAAACCTCGGCTGAAATATCCTTGGGCAAAAGCCGAAACGCGCTCAAAAGATTGACCGTGTCTATATTTCCCAAAAATTCCGCAATGTCAACCGAGTTCATATCGAGAAACCTTTTGTGAAGCTCGGCAAATTTCTTTTCCTCCAGAAGCTGCTCAAGCTCTTCAAAATCTTTTTCTTCCATTTTGACCTCGTTTCCGCGAGGCCTGCACATCCGTTATGAGAAACAGCAGCCATCATTTCTGCAACCTCTCATAGCGGATGTTTTTACCTCGCTGTTTTTTCAATACTTCGCCCGTTACCGTCAGCATCCATCGAAAAATTTCATCTCCTTTCGGGTTAAATACTTATAGATTGTATTTTACCCCATGAACGATTTCTATTTGTGAACAATTTGTGAACAATTATGAACATTCTTCGATTTTAGTCAAAAAAGTGACGATTTTTAATTTTTTCCGGCTATATATGGGGGAACAAATTTTTATGGAAAGGATCTGCTGATGAAAGAAAGAAATTTAACAAAAAAAGAAAAGCAGTTCTGCCTGTATTTTTCCGTTTTGAGAAACGCCCGTGAAGCTGCCTGCGCAGCAGGCTTCGTAATGCCGGGCGCTACGGGAAATCTGATTTTGCAAAAGGAAGCTGTCCGAAAGGAAATAGGCAGACTGTCCGCAGATTTAGAAGACAGAGACGAAGTCAAAGCCGGTTTCAGACGGCTTGCATTCGGCTCGACTGCGGATTGTCTTAAACTGCTTTTCAAAGAAGACGTGTCCGACGATGAGCTTGAAAAGCTCGATTTGTTCAACATCTCGGAAATCAAAAAAGCCAAAAACGGCGCGATCGAAATCAAATTTTTCGACAGGATTAAGGCCATGGAGTACCTGTCAGATTGTGAGAACGCTCACGAAAACGACGATGCCGTCCCCTTTTACGAAGCGATCAAAAAAGGAGCCGACGCAATAAACTGCGTAAGATTTGATGAGTGAGAAAAATTTTCAAACCTTTTCGCCAAAACAGCTTGCCGTGCTGTCCTGGTGGCACGAAGATTCTCCCTATCGTGACATGGATGGCATAATATGCGACGGAGCCGTGCGAAGCGGCAAGACGCTCTGCATGGCAGTTTCCTTTATCGCCTGGAGCTTCTACGCGTTCAGCGACGCTTCTTTTGCTATTTGCGGAAAAACCATTTCGTCGCTCAAAAGAAATATTGTCACGCCCATTCTGCCTGTGCTTCGCTCTCTCGGATTTAGCGTCAGTCCCGTTCTGTCAAGAAACGAGATCACCATCTCCTATGCCGGCAGAAAAAACAAGTTTTTCCTCTTTGGCGGAAAGGACGAGTCCTCCTCTTCGCTGATCCAGGGAATGACTCTGGCAGGGGCAATGCTTGACGAGGTCGCGCTGATGAGACGGTCTTTTGTCGAGCAGACGATAGCAAGATGCTCTCTTGACAACTCAAAATTCTGGTTTAACTGCAACCCGGAATATCCTCAGCACTGGTTCAATACCGAATGGATAAAAAAATGCAAATCAAAAAACTGTCTTCACCTTCATTTTAAGATGGAGGACAACCCTTCCCTTTCAAAAGAAATGCTCGAAAGATACCGTTCACTCTACAGCGGAGCTTTCTTCGAAAGATTCGTCGAGGGAAAATGGGTCGCCGCAGAAGGAGCAGTTTATCCTATGTTCGACGAAAAAACTCATGTCGTCTCCGCGCCCGAAAACGAATTTGAAAAATATTTCATTTCCTGCGATTACGGTACGGTAAACCCTTCCTCCTTCGGACTTTGGGGGAAAATAGACGACAAGTGGTACAGAATCAGA
>JAFSTS010000122.1 GCA_017445685.1 Clostridia bacterium
AAGCTGTTATGAAGCTGTGGTAGCCTTCTTCGCCTTCTGTGAAGAATCCGCCTGAATAGATCATGCCGATAACGCAAGCGATGATAAGAACAACGACCGGGATGATAAGGTCGAAAACCTTGCCCTTGGAGTTTGTTTCTTCTTCAACTTTATCGGCAAATTCGTCGCCTGTTGTGAAGACGTCGCCGTTTTTGGCGTTAAGCTCGAATTTCTTCATCGGGCCGTAATCAAAATTGGAAACGCTGATGAAGATCATCATTACGATAGTAAGAAGCGCGTAGAAGTTATAGGGAATAGCTCTTACGAAGAGAGCCATGCCGCTTTCCGCACCTGCTCCGTTTGCAAAGCCTGCAACGGCTGCTGCCCATGAGGAAATGGGTGCGATAATACATACGGGAGCTGCCGTAGCGTCGATAAGATAGGAAAGCTTTGCTCTCGAGACATTATGCTTGTCCGTTACGGGACGCATAACAGAGCCGACTGTAAGGCAGTTGAAATAGTCGTCGATGAAGATCAGCACGCCAAGAGCAATAGTCGCAAGCTGCGCGCCGAGCCTTGTTTTAATGTGTTTTGTCGTCCAGCGGCCGAATGCTGCCGAACCGCCTGTTCTGTTCATCATTGCAACGAGTGCGCCGAGAAGAACAAGGAAAATGAGAATACCGATATTATAGCTGTCGGCAACGGTGTCGATAAAACCTTCTTTGAAAACATGAACCATGAAAGTTTCAAAGTTAAGTCCGCTGTAAATCACGCCGCCTGCAAGAATACCGATGAAAAGAGAAGAATAAACTTCTTTTGTGATAAGAGCAAGTACGATAGCGATTACCGGGGGAACGAGCGACCAGAACGTAGCATAAGTTCTGATTGACTCACGGATCTTTGCGATAGCCTGAGCGATATGCGTCTCGAAAGATTCGTCTGCTGTGAGGTTGTCCGCGTAATTGTCAACATAGTCGGAAGCAGTAAGGATCTCTTCCTGTTCTTCCTGTTCGAAGTCGTAAGTTACGCCGTCAACATCAAACGATGTTTTATCCGCTGCGGTTTCAGCGCCTTCCGGATCTACATAACCGAGTTCTCCAACATCTCCTGTGGTGACTTCGGGTGCGCCTGCAGCGTTAAGTACGAATGAGAAAAGTACCATCACTGCGAAGGCAACGACAAGTGCTACCCTGAATTTCTTCATGAAATTCCCTCCTAAATTAAAATATGACAAAATTATATTATAATTTTGTCGCAATTGCAAGAGTTTAGCTTTAATTTGTTAAATTTTTTTTAATTTTTTTGACAAAAAAGATTTTCCTGACACAAAATCAAATCTCGTATTCCATAATCGTATTGCCGTCAAGGTCTTTCCATATAAATTTTCCGTCTTCAAGCGTCATATATCCCCTTTTCGTGTTCTCCTTTGGGATAGAGACTGAGCCGGGATTCATGTAAACAAAGTTTTCATATTCAACGCACTTTGAAATATGCGTGTGACCGCAGAGAAGAATATCGTTGTCTTTTATCGGAGGAAGATTTTTTTCGTTGTAAACATGGCCGTGGGTTGCATAGATCAGCCTTTCCCCGACGGAAATCACAGCGTAGTCTGCAAGTATCGGAAAATCAAGCACCATCTGATCAACCTCCGTATCACAGTTTCCGCGAACACAAAAAATCTCGTCTTTCATGCCGTTTAGAAGCTCAATTACCTGCTTTGGGGTATATTGCTTCGGCAGGTCGTTTCTCGGCCCGTGATAGAGCAAATCGCCGAGCAGAACAAGTCTGCCGGCGTTTTCTTCCTTGTATCGTTCCAACAGCTTTTTACAATAAAAGCTGCTTCCGTGGATATCTGACGCGATAAGATATTTCATGCTTATTCCCCTTTTTTCTTATTGAGTATTCCGAACTTTTCAGCTATTTTATAAAGTCCGCAGTGTCTGCACAAAACGACTGCCAAAACTGCTCCGAGAGCTGCCTGCAAAATTTCGTAGGGCAGCTTGACAAGAGCTGTGCGGAAGTCTGAGTAAACGAAGGTCTTTCCGAGAAAATATCCGCCAACCATGAAAATGCTTCCGACGACAAGTCCGAGAACAATTGCAAGGTTCTTATGTTTTTTAATGGTATGATTGGATATCAACGAAATCGAAAGAGCCTGAAGACCGTGCGCAAAAAGCGACACAAACATTGCCACGGGATAAAAAATCATGTCGCCCAAAAAAGCACCTACTCCGCCGACGATAAACGCCGAAACAGGAT
>JAFSTS010000123.1 GCA_017445685.1 Clostridia bacterium
AGTCAACGCCTTCAAACCAGCCGAAATCATGCCAAATATATTCGCAGTGTTCAAGCTCTTCGTCGGTTGCGTTAAGAAATGATTTTCTTCCCTGATTGACTACTGCAAAGCGGTGTATATTTTCGTTGTAAACGCAGTCTTTTACAAAGCTTCTGTAGACATTGTAGCCCTTCAAGGCATTGCCGCTCTTGTAGAAGCTTAGTGAGATCAGAGGTGAGCGTACTTCTTCGCCGGGGAGAAGATATGCGTCAAATTCCTCCTGACGAGCGTTAAAATATGCTCCGCAGAGCTTCTGGCTCATTTTTGCGTTCCACTGTCCCGACCAGCCAATTGAGGCTACAACGCTGTATTTCTCGCCTGAAAGATTGAACACCGGCATATACTCGTCGCTTGACTTTCCGTAAGTTGAGCTTGCCGTCCACTTGACAGCCTGCAACGGCATTTGTCTGACAGTGAACATTTCGTTGTCGTTTGTTCCGCCGTTTGACCAGTAGAGCGTGGTTTTTCCTGTGCCGAAAGTCGTGTCAATGGCATAAAAGTCCGAGATATCGGCAGAATTTTTGTCAGCAATGTTCTTTATATAAACTGTCCAGTCGCATGAAGCAACTGCTTCGTAGAAGGTCGCTTCGATCGTCGCCTGAAGACCGCGTTTTTCGTTTGTAACCGTGATGTAAGTTGTCTTTCCGCCGCGGTAAACTTTGCCTTCTTCACTTGTTTCTCCGACTTCAAACTTCCACTTTTTCAGCTCCTGAGAAAGCTTTGTGTTTTTGACCTTAAAGTCATAGGCGGGTTTTTTGCCGTTAGTGCCTGCAAAAAGAACATTTTCCTCATACCACTGACGGGCAAGAGCCTTTTCTTCATCGGTGACAAGAGATTCTTCATAAGTCATCGTCTTGTATGCGGTGTAAAGAGAAGTTTTGCTTTCGAAAAATGATGCTGCAAGACCTCCGAAAAAGGAAGTTAAAGCAACTGAAATTGAAGTAAAAATCGACATAATTAACTGTAAAATATTCATTTAAATTCCTCCTGTCCGGACAAAAGAAGCCGCAAAACCGACCGGGCTTTGCGGCTGATTCTGATTTTAAACTCAGCTAACTGCGCCGTACATCATAACTTTGTAGGATCTTGCGTCGGGCATCGGGATCGAAACGCCGTTGTTCATCAGATCTTCGCCTGTTGCCGTGTAAGTTTCAGATCTGTCGTCGCTGTTATAGATGACATAAGTTTCGTTGGGCCTTAAGCCGTTGAGCTTCATCAGGTAGCTGTCCTCGACAGTTTCGGGACGGCGGTAGATGAGAGCCGTGCCTTCAAGTCCGTCCTTGTCATACTGGAACGCTTCATATTTTGTGAAATCTACGCCGCCGTATGTGAGCGGATAGTAGTTCTGATCCATGTAAGAGCGTGATTCTCTGTAAAGTCCGTCGTGCCGATCCCTCCAGAGAGGAGCAAGGCTTGAGCCCCAGGCATATACATCACGCAGATGTGTAAAGTCGCCCTTGCCGAAGTTGGGAAGCCAGAACGATGCGCCGAAGCTGTGGTTTTGCATTGCTTCGAAAATGTCTTTATGGTCTTCGCTCACTTCGCCTGTTGCATCGTTGCCCCATCCGCACGGATAGTCGCTGAGCCAAAGCGGAATGCTGCGGCGGTTCATTTCCATGTCGATTCTTTTGCCGCCGGAAGCGCAGTTGTCGATGAAGAAATATTCGTCCATATTCTCATACATATAATCAAACAGACGATAGAGATTCATAACGTAATGGTTTTCGCAGATACCGTGACGGTTATCGTAGAAATTCTTGTCAGCCTGCTGCCAGAACCACTGGGGAAGGAAGTTGAAGTCAAGCCTGAGGGCGTCTGCTCCGTTTGATTTCATCGAATCGATCATGAAGTCACGCATATAGATATAGGCGTCTTCGTCCGCAAGATTCCAAAGAACATTGACAGGATCGTGGTAAACAAGCCATGTGTCGTGCTTTATTCCTTCGTTGTAAAGCAGTGTGCCTTCCGAAGCACGCTCAAACTCGTACCACAAAAGTGTTTTCTTTCCTCTTGCTTCTTCTTTTTCGGCAGTGATCGCGATGTTCTCACCGTCATCTGTTCTGGGGATCCAGTTTCCGACAATGAGTTCGGGAACTATGTCCGCCGACCAGCCGAGCTGATCCTGTATTTTTTGATAAACTTCCGGATTGTCTATCGGCTCATACCAGCCTGCGTCATGCCATATATATGTGCCGTATTGAAGCTGTTCGTCTGTGTAATTCCATATATCAGAGGGAGAAAGCGTAAAAGGAACATTGTTTGCAAGCGTTTCGTTATAGCAGCAGTTCTTGAGCCATTTGCGAAGGGTGTTGAAGCCTTTAAGCTCGTTGCCGCCTTCGTAGAAGTTGAGGGAGATCATCGGACAGCGGATCTCTTCACCGGGAAGAAGGTAAGCTTCAAGCTCCTGCTGTCTCGCTTTGAGCTCAACGCCCCTACAGCTCTTGCGGATGCTTGAAGACCACTGCGCAGTCCAGCCGATGCCGAGAACAAAACCGTAGTTTTCGCCCAGGATGTTGAAATCGGGCATATCCTTGTCACTGGATTTTCCGTATGTTGAGCTGAATTCTTTTTTGACGGAGGTCACGGGCATCTGCTTCATTGTGTAGGCGTTTGCGTCGTTTTCACCGCCGTTGGAGAAATAGAGCATTGCGTCGCCTGTATCCATTACGGTGTCGATAGCGTAAAAATCAGTTATAACTCCTGAATTTTTGTCGGAAATGTTTTTGATGTAAACAGTCCAGTCGCAGCTTGCCATTTCTTCGTAGAAGGTCGCTTCAACTCTTGCCTGAAGACCGCGCTTTTCATTCGTGAGAGTGATATAAGCCGTCTCGCCGCCGCGGTAAACCTCGCCGACCTTGCTCGTTTGACCGATTTCAAACTTCCACTTTTTCATTTCAAGGCTCATTTTGATTTTGTTGACCTTGAAATCGTAAGCCGGTTTTTTGCCGTTTGTTCCGGCATAGAGAATGTTTTCCTCGTACCATTGACGGGCAAGAGCTCTCTCGCTGTCGGTGATAAGAGATTCTTCATAAGTCATTTTTTTGTAGTCGGTGTAGAGCGTTGTTCTGCTGTCCAAAAAGGAAGCTGCAAGTCCGCCGAAAAACGATGTGATCGCAACAGAGATCGTCGTAAAGACCGACATGATTGCCTGCAAAATTTTCATTTTTTCCTCCGTTTCCGCTTTTTAAAAGCATTGAAATTCCGCCTCGTAAAATGCCGCAAATTACGCGACGCCATTGTACATTACATTTTACCATATTATAAGTTTTAAAACAATGTTGCTTAATTGTTTTTTGTAAAGCAATAAAAAATCATTGACCTGTCAAATCATTTTTTCTGCTGCTTTACTTTAAAAACGAAATAATATATAATATTTTGTCAGAGGTGAAGTGTTATGAAAAGCAATGAAATAAATATCAGAGATCCGTTTGTGCTTTTTGAAGACGGTGTTTATTATCTTTACGGAACAAGGGCTGCAAATTTCGGCAGATGTA
>JAFSTS010000124.1 GCA_017445685.1 Clostridia bacterium
CTTATCGCGCTTCTTTCGACGGCAATTTCCCCGTCGATTCTTGACGCCTGCTCTTCAAGAGACATTGTGCTTTGATGTATAAAATCAATTGACGCGGTTATATCCCTGCTCTGTCCGGCAGTTTCTTCCAGCTCCTGATTGAGCTTTTCGATTTCCTCGGTGATCTCCTCGTAATGCGCTCTTGCGGCAGTGAGCTTGTCCTCCTGAAGCTTGAGATTATTTTTTGATCTTTCGATAGTGTTGAGCCACAGACCTATTTCAAGCTCCTTTTTTTCTGCCGAAAGAACAATAAACTTCTGAGCTTTTTCCTTTTGTGTTTTAAGCGGACCAACGCGGCTTTCAAGCTCTCCGAGAATATCCCTGAGCCTGACAAGGTTTTCCTGTGCCGCTTCCAGCTTTCTTGAAGCGTCTGTTCTTCTGTATCTGAAATGTGAAATACCTGCGGCTTCTTCGAGCATTTCTCTTCTTTTTGACGATTTGGAGGATATCAGCTCGGCAACTTTTCCCTGGCTGACCATGGAATATCCGTCTCTGCCAAGTCCCGTATCCATAAACAGCTCATGCACATCTTTCAGCCTCACGCCTTCGCCGTTGAGCAGGTATTCGCTCTCTCCCGAACGGTAATACCTTCTTGTGACCGTGACCTCATCCTCTTCGCAGTTGTTGAGAGTCCTGTCCTTGTTGTCAAGGGTAAGACTGACCTCTGCAAAACCGTGCGATCTTCTGCCTGTGGCATTGCCGCTGAAGATGACATCTTCCATTTTTGAGCCGCGAAGACTCTTTGTAGACTGCTCGCCAAGCACCCATCTTACAGCATCGGCAATATTGCTCTTGCCGCTGCCGTTGGGGCCGACAACACCCGTGATACCGCTTTGAAGTTTCAAAACGGTCTTGTCCGGAAACGACTTGAAGCCCTGCATTTCAATTGACTTTAAAATCATATCTTTTCCTCAACTTTCACTTCGAATCTGCCTGTTTCGCCGTCGGGTACAACCTTGACAGAATATCCCCTCTCTTTTAAAAACAGCAGATTGCTTTTCTTCTGTCCGATCGTGGAGGAGACGGCGCTTGGCGCCGTTTTTACGATTATATTACCTTTGTTGATTTTGCATTTTTCAATCTCTCTAAGGATTTTTTTGAGATATATTTCGCTTTCGCAAAGCTGCCTGAACGCCGGATGATAGAACCCTGCAACATATCCGTCTTCAACTCCGCCGCCGGAATGAAGTCCCATTCTGATGACGGGGATATTATTTTTTTCAAACATCTCCAGCAGCTCGGCACACAGCGCAACTGTTTGTCTTTCGCTCATCACTTCATATTCACCCTGCCTGTAAAGCCGGCAAAGAGCCGTGTTTTCAAGCACAACAGTCGGATATATCCTGACCGTATCGGGAGAAAGAGCGATGATTTTTTCAGCGGTTTCGATATCTTTTTCGCAGCTTGATTTATACAAGCCGGTCATCATCTGATGTCCGACTTCAAAACCGTATTTTTTCAGAAGGCGCGTTGCATTTTCGACATCCTTTGCAGTGTGTCCCCTTCTGTTTGCAAGAAGCACTTCGTCATCCATGCTCTGACATCCGAGTTCAACAGAGGTGACGAGGTTTTCTTTCAGTATATTGCATATTTCCTCGTCAACGGCGTCAGGGCGCGTTGAAATTCGAATGCCCTTGAACAAGCCCATTGATACGAATTTCTTCGCGCTTTGAAGAAGTGTGAGCATATATGTCCTGTCAACAGCAGTAAAGCTGCCTCCGAAAAAAGCAATTTCCCCGTCAGAGCCCGGCGCTGAATCTACCGCGACTTTTACAGCCTTTTCGACATCTTCAGGCGTAACGCTTTTAAGCTTGCCGGAGATGCTTTTCTGGTTGCAAAAGGCGCATTGGTGCGGACAGCCTGCGTGAGGCACGAAAAGCGCAACATTATATTTTTTCAAATTCCCATCAACTCTAATGCTTCGCGAGCAGCCTCCTGCTCAGCGTTTTTCTTGCTTTTACCCTTGCCTCTGCCGATGACATTGCTGTTAAGGTGAACTTCAACCTCAAAACTCTTATCATGATCCGGCCCGGATTCGTCAACTACTATGTATTCAAGTGTTTCTTCGGGATTTTTCTGAATTATCTCCTGGAGAGTTGTCTTGTAATCTTTAAAGGAGCCGTGTTTTTCAGACAAACGCTCGACAAAACGAAGGACAAATTTTCTCGCTTCTTCTATTCCGCCGTCAAGATAAATCGCCGCAATGACCGCTTCAAAAGCGTCGGCGTTGATCGAAGGTCTTTGTCTGCCGCCCGTGCGCTCCTCCCCTTTGCCAAGCTTCAGATACTTTCCAAGCTCAATCTGATCGGCAAACGACGAAAGCGTTTTTTCACAAACGGTGGAAGCCCGAAGCTTCGTCAGCTCGCCTTCGGGAAGACTGAAATTATGAAAATAATAATCAGCCGTGATTATACCAAGCACTGAGTCGCCGAGAAATTCAAGCCTCTCGTTGCTCTCCTCGTTGTTATGTCTTTCGTTGACATAGGACGAATGGGAAAGCGCACGGTGAAGATATTCACGGTTTTTGAAATTGTATCCTATCTTTTTTTCCAAAGTTTCAATTTCCATTTTTTTCAAATCCCTTCGGCAATTTTACTTACTTTTTTCAATCCTCTCTCCGACAGCGCGCCGTAGCGCAGTTTCTTGTCTCTGATTTTTTCCTCCAGCGGCGGCAGTATCCCGAAATTTGCGCCCATCGGCTGAAAGTTTTCGACAGCGCTGTTTCCGATATACCGCGAAAGCGCGCCTATCATCGACTCGGCAGGAAGAACGACGCTTTGCCTGTTTTCAAGATGTCGTACCGCATTGATCCCTGCCATGATCCCGCTTGAAGCAGACTCCATGTAACCCTCGACTCCCGTAATTTGTCCTGCAAAAAACAGGTTTTCTCTTCCTCTGACGGAAAAATCGGGAGTAAGAATTTTCGGAGAATTGATAAATGTATTTCTGTGCATAACGCCGTAGCGCAAAAACTCGGCATTTTTCAAAGCAGGTATCATCGAAAAAACCCTCTTCTGCTCGGAAAATTTCAGATTAGTCTGAAAACCGACAAGGTTATATGCGCTTGAGGCAATATTTTCTTTTCTAAGCTGCAAAACCGCCCACGGTCTGTGCCCTGTTTTTGGATCGGTCAATCCAACGGGTTTCATCGGCCCGAAACGAAGAGTATCCTGACCTCTTGAAGCCATTACTTCAACCGGCATACAGCCTTCATAAACTGATTTATTTTTTTCAAACTCATGAAGCTCGGCTCTTTCTGCCGAAATAAGAGCAGAATAAAACGCTTCATATTCCTCTTTATTCATCGGACAGTTGACATAATCCTCACTGTCGCCGCGATCATACCTTGACTGATAAAACGCGCTTGTCATGTCAATACTTTCTGCGCTGACTATCGGAGCAGCAGCGTCAAAAAAGCTTAGACTTCCGCCGAACTTTTCGCTTATATCCTGAGCCAGCGGATCCGACGCCAGAGGGCCTGCCGCAACGATGACGATTTGTTCATCAGGTATTTTTTTGACCTCTTCGTGATGAACGCTGATCAACGGCTCATTTTCGATTATCTGCGTCACCATATCCGAAAATTTGTCACGATCGACAGCAAGCGCGCCTCCGGCAGGAACGCGGCACTTGTCGGCACATTCGCACAAAAGAGAACCGAGAAGCCTCATTTCCTCCTTGAGCATTCCTGCCGCCGATTCTTTACGCATAGCTTTCAGAGAATTGGAACAGACAAGCTCTGCATATTTTGAAGTTTTGTGAGCCGGAGTCATCTTCTCAGGCCTCATTTCGTAAAGGTCGACTGCATAACCACGCTTTGCTATCTGCCACGCCGCATCACAGCCCGCAAGACCGGCTCCGATTACATTTATTTCGTGACTATTCATATTCTACTCACTCGTTTTTTCATATCCGCA
>JAFSTS010000125.1 GCA_017445685.1 Clostridia bacterium
CACGATTTGGATTTTGGCATTCATAAATTCGTAACACATTTTTTCGTGTGCAGTTTTTCTGATTTGAGATTTTTTGCGAGAGCAAAAATCTCAAAAATGGTTATATTGCCTGCGGCAATATATGTTCGGGGTCTTAGGGGTGTCCCTCTGACAAGCTGACCTTTGTCGGACAAAGGTCAATGCTTGCTATTACCTTTTTGCCCCCTTTTTCGGGGTCAAAATTCCTGCCGTTTCCGGCAGGCTCTTTCGCACCGACTGTGCGAATTTTAACATATATGACTTTTTTAAGTAGGGTTTTTGGATTCCCATAGGCTGATGAAAAAAGAAAGATACGGCTATCTACGTTAATCATTTGTTCATGCATTACATTTTGGTGAAATGTTTCACAAATATATCAAATTCATCTTGACATGGACTATAATATGTGCTATAATGATTATAACACAATGTTTCCCAAATGTAAAGTAAAAAACAAGCACCTTGAAAATTTAATATTCGAGAGTAAACTTTAATGCTGCGGGGTTGCATTTTTTGAAAGATTGTGGTATAATGAATCTGCAAGTTATCTGTCTGCGGATAACATAAGACCGTTCTCACGAGGTTTTATTCAAGAACAGGAGGTATGATAATCGTGCAGACAGAAAAAAAGACCGCTTTGTATTGCAGATTTTCACACGACGAGAATTTCGGCGGCGATTCCGACAGTATCGTACATCAGAAAGAGTTGTTGGAAAATTATGCTCAAACGAACGGTTTTACAAATTACACCTTCTACATCGACGACGGATACACGGGAGTGAATTTTGAAAGACCCGCTATCAAGAAACTTATCGAGGACGTTCAGAACGAAAAAATCGAAACGGTCATCGTAAAGGATTCTTCACGGCTCGGAAGAAACTATCTCATGGTAGGACAGTTCACGGAAATACTTTTCCCGAAGTACAAAGTGCGCTACATCTCCATCGGAGATAATCACGATACCGAAGAAGGCTTGAACGACTTTCTTGTGTTCATCAATCTTTTCAATGAATGGAACAGCCGCGACATCTCCAACAAGATGAGAGCGATGTTAAAGCAGAAAGGCAACTCGGGAAAAAGGCTCACTACAAAAGCTATCTACGGCTACAAGCTCGACCCGAACGACAAGGACAAATGGGTGATTGACGAAACTGCCGCAAAGACAGTTAAGAAGATTTACGAGTTGTTCCTTTCGGGAATGGGTGTTGTTGCAATATCCGATGTTCTCCGTCTTGAACAGATCGACCGCCCGAGCTATCATCTCGGGCAAAGAGGACAGTACGGCTATCCGCTCGAAAAGAGATTCCACTGGTCGGAAGCAATGGTAAAGGTCATTCTGACCAAGCCCGAATACTGCGGAGACACCGTGAACTTCCGCGCACACAGAGTATCTTACAAGGATAAGCGTATCGAGAAAAACGACCCGTCCGAATATGTGATTTTCAAGGATACTCACCCTGCGATAATCAGCCGCGAGGATTTTGAAAAAGTGCAGGAGATATTCGGAAAGAAAAAACGCCGACCTGTATACCTTATGGGAGCTTCGCTTCTCGGCGAATACCTTGTCTGCTTTGACTGCAAAGGCAGAATGAGAGTGAGAAGCCGCGGAAAGCGCAGGAACGTTTTTTACGAATGCAGCAACTATACCAAAAGAGCTTACGACAGGACTTGCTTCACACACGCAGTCAAGGAGTTGTTCATAAAGAATTATCTGCTTGACGAAATCAACAGGATACTGAAACTTGCTCATGAGGACTTTCCGAAATTTCAAAAGATGATAGAGGAAAAGCTCAAAGCGGAGGACGACGGTTCGCTTCAAAAACAGCAGACGGAGCTGAAAGAATGCAAGGCAAGGATAGATGAGATCAATAAATATATCCGCTCACTGTATGAGGACAAAGTGAACGGAACAGTCGATTCGGATACGTTCAAAACGCTTTCAAGAGATTATATCGACGAGAAGAAAATACTTGAAAGCAAGGTCAAAGAATTGTCGAATGCCGAGGGCAGCATTAAAGCTAATAAAAGCAAAGTCGATCGTTTCTTCAAAGCAGTAAAAGAGTATGAAAAGGTTGACGAGATAACGAAACAGATTCTGAGTGATTTCATAGAAAGAATCGAAGTTCACAAATGCGATCAGCTCGGCAAAGCGCACGACCGCACATGGGAACTCGATGTCTATTTCATCGGTGTGGGGCTGTTAAGGAATTATTAAATTTATGGCAC
>JAFSTS010000126.1 GCA_017445685.1 Clostridia bacterium
CAAAAACGACCTTACAGCTTTGTTTAATATAGGATACGGTCTTTATGTCGTTACATCAAACGACGGCAAAAAGGACAACGGACTTATTGTCAACACAGTCACTCAGGTAACCAACACGCCGAACAGAGTAGCCGTCACGATAAACAAGCAGAATTATTCTCACCATGTCATAAAACAGACGGGTATCATGAATGTAAACTGCCTTTCTGTTGACGCGCCGTTTTCTGTTTTTGAAATTTTCGGCTTCCAAAGCGGAAGAACAGCAGACAAATTTGCAAATCTCGAATGCCCGAAATCCGATAACGGACTTCTTTTCCTGCCGAGATACATCAATTCTGTTTTGTCGCTCAAGGTTGAAGATTATGTTGATCTTGACACTCACGGAATGTTCATCTGTTCCGTAACCGAGGCAAGAGTTATTTCCGACAGAGAGACAATGACATATACTTACTATCAGAATAATGTCAAACCAAAGCCCGAAACCGAAGGTAAAAAAAGTTTCGTTTGCAAGGTTTGCGGCTATGTTTATGAGGGAGACGAGCTGCCTGAGGATTATGTTTGTCCCTTGTGCAAACACGGCGCTGCGGATTTTGAGCCGATAGAATAAAAATCTGTCTGCAGGATTTTTCTGCATATCAGAAATTGGGAGTGATTTTATGAATATTGCCGTGGCGCAGTCGGGCGGTCCCACCTGCGCGATAAACGCGTCCCTGGCAGGCGTAATAAAACAGGCGTTTAAAGAAGAAAAAATCGAAAATGTTTACGGCGTAAGAAACGGCATAGAGGGCATGATTTATGATAATCTTGTTTTGCTCAATGATGTGATGAAAACCGACGGAGACTTTGAGCTTCTTATCAGAACTCCGTCGTCGGCTCTCGGCTCGTGCAGATACAAGCTGCCGGATTATGACGCTGATCAGACGCCATATATCAAAATTGAAGAATGTCTCAAAAAATATTCGATAGACGCATTTTTCTATATCGGCGGCAACGATTCAATGGATACTGTTGCAAAGCTTGACAGATATTTTTCTTCAATAGGCAGCGATGTAAAATTTATCGGTATACCCAAGACGATCGACAACGATCTTGTTGAAACTGATCATACGCCGGGCTTCGGCTCTGCGGCAAAATATGTTTTGGCTACGACAAACGAGATCATTCGTGACACGAGCGTTTACGATTTGAAATCCGTTATGATAATCGAGATCATGGGCAGACAGGCAGGCTGGCTTGCAGCTTCGACTGTTGCGCTTCGTGCAAACGGGATCAACAAACCTCAGCTTATCTATCTTCCCGAGGGGGACTTTAAAGTTGATGATTTTGTTGAAGATGTAAAGCACGAGCTTTCAAAGGAAAATGTCGTAATCGTCGCCGTTTCAGAGGGTATAGAGCTTGACGAAGAAGCTGCTCGGGAGTCTGTAAGACCCGACGGCTTCGGGCATAAAAATTTAGGAGGTGTCGGCAAGCAGCTTGAAAATATCGTCAAGGACAGGATCGGCTGCAAGGTAAGGTCTGTAGAGCTGAATGTTCTCCAAAGATGCGCGTCACATTTTGCTTCGCGCACCGATCTTCTGGAGGCTGAGGCTGTCGGAGCTGAGGCTGTCAAAAAATCAATTGACGGCAAAAGCGGAGTCATGGTCATTATCAAACGAGTCACCAGCAGCCCTTATAAAGTTGAGTATGATACCGTTGACGCCAAAATGGTCGCCAACCATGAAAAACCGTTTTGCAGTGAATGGATAAACGAAAAGAAAAACGGAGTCCTTGACGAAGCGATAGGATATTTCCTGCCGCTGATCGAGGGCGAAGTAACTATGATAACCGAAAACGGAATACCGTTGCATTTTGAAATTTAGAGGAGGAAACAACCATGCTTGAAAATGCTCTTGTATTAAGAAATTACACATCAAAAAAGAAATTTGCCGTAAAAACCCTTGTCTCTCTCGGACTTGTAGTTCTTGCGGTTGCGCTTCCGCAGCTTGTTCATCTGGCTCTCGGTCAGCCCGGAGGCGCAAAATGGCTTCCGATGTATCTGCCTGTGCTCATCGGCGGATGCCTGCTTGGCTCTAAATGGGCGCTGTCTGTCGGAATTTTGTCGCCTGTAGTAAGCTTTGCGTTCACATCTCTTTTCTTGGGCGAGCCTATGCCTGCTGCCGCAAGACTTCCGTTCATGGTAGTTGAGCTTGCGGTTTTTGCAGCCGTTTCAGGACTTTTCTCCAAGAAAATATCCGAAAACGGACTTTGGGCATTCGTCGCCGTAGCCTGCGCTCAGGTTTCAGGCAGAGCCGTATTCCTTGCGCTTGCGAAGATATTTGATTTTGCGACTCCGTTTGCGTTTAATATGATCGTCGGACAGGTAAAAACAGGCGTGATCGGTCTTGGCGTTCAGCTTGCGATCGTTCCGATAATCATCGTTGTTTTGAAAAAACTCATGGAGCGCGACAATGAAAACGCCTGATATTGAAAAAGCAATAGAGTGTCTCAAAGGACACTCTATTTGTCTTTGCAAAGGTGAAAAAATCGTCACCGACGACAAAAAAGGTATTGCGCCGATGATGGAATTTCTCAAAAACGAGGTTGATTTGTCTGGCTTTTCCGCGGCTGATCTGATCGTCGGAAAAGCTGCGGCTATGCTTTTTGTCAAAGCGAAAGTCGTCTGTGTTCACGGCGTCGTGATGTCAAAGAACGGGAAAGATTTTCTCGAAAAACACGGTGTTGAATGTTCGTTTGATACCTTGACGGAAAACATAATCAACCGTCAGGGAACGGATATCTGTCCGATG
>JAFSTS010000127.1 GCA_017445685.1 Clostridia bacterium
GAGAGTCAACGACTGTCAACTCTCGCCGAAATTATTTCTTATTCTTATTCCTCTTCTTCCGTTCCCGGCTCCATCAGACCGTAGCCGCCGCCTTTTCTGCGGTAGACGATGTTCATCTCGTCAGTGTCGGCATTGATAAACCAGTAAAACGAATGTCCGAGCATATTCATCTGGAGGATAGCCTCTTCAACATTTTCAGGTTTAAGGAAGACAGATTTTGTTCTGACAATGTCAAACTCTTTTTCTTCAACTTCATCAGCGTCGTCCGTGAAAAGAAGTTCCTCAAAGCTTCTCTTTGTTTTCTTTTCAACCTTCGTTCTGTATCTCCTGATCCTTCTTACAAGGCTGTCAAAGCAAAGATCAAACGCTTCGTCAAGCGCAGGCGCGCTCTGTTCGCATCTGAATATGATCCCGTTGCCGACAAGAGTGATCTCTACGATCTGCTCGTCTTTTTCAACAGTTGCGGTAACCTTTGCCGTTGCTTCGTCGCTGAAGAATTTTTCCAGCTTGGAGAGCTTTTTTTCAACTCTCTGCTTAAACGATTCTCTCGGAGTGCATTTTCTTCCGACTATTGTAATGTTCATAAAAACAACCCCTTAAAGTTATTGAACAATTAAGTTCATGTACATTTTAGCATATTTTTCACAAAATTCAAAGAGTTTTTTTAAAATAAATGTAAATTTTTTCAAAAATTTTAGTTGAGCTGCTAAATAACAAGTCCGCCGTCAACGCTGAGCGTCTGTCCGGTCACGAAAGATGACGACTCCTTGCAGAAAAACAGTATCGCTTCGGCAACATCTTTCACAGTTCCTATCCGGCACAAAGGAGTCTCCTGCCTGATTTGTTCAAACACATCTTCCGACAGGCAGGCATTCATCTTCGTGTCGATCATTCCGGGGGCAACGCAGTTTACGCGGATATTCGACGGTCCAAGCTCCTTGGCAAGCGCTTTGGTCAGACCTATAACTGCGGCTTTTGAAGCGGAATAATGCACCTCGCACGAAGCTCCCGTGATTCCCCACATGGATGAAACATTGACTATCGAGCCGCTTTTTTGGTTTATCATGTATTTAAGCGCGCTTTGAGAGCAGTTTATAACGCCCTTAACATTCGTATCAAAGACTTTATTGTATTCCTCTTGCGTAACATCGCAAAAAAGCTTCTGCAAGCTGACTCCTGCGTTGTTGACAAGAACATCTACTCTGCCGAACGCATCGACAGCCGTCTTAATCAGCGCGTCCGTCTGCTCTTTATCGGAAACATCGCACTTCACGGCAAGGGCTTTGCCGCCGTCGGATTCGATTTTTTTTAAAACATCAATTGCTGCCTTTTCGCTTTTGTTGTACACCATGACAACGTGATAGCCTTTTTCTGCAAGCAGCATTGAAGTTTCCGAGCCGATACCGCCCGAGGCTCCCGTTACGACTGCAACCTTCATCATGATCCGAGCGCGGAAGCAAGAGCTTCGAGATCCATCTCTTTGTAGCCTGACGGGATCTGAAAATAGCTGTCCTGTACGCCTGCAACGAGAGTGTCGACAAGAATTATCGTGCTTTCACCTGTGTCGCCGTCGATAACTTCCATTCGCACAAACTTCTGATCGCTTTTTTGGAAGAAATATCTGTAGGTAATATTATCCTCTTTATATTCCTCGCATATACACGCAACATTTTTATATTTAGTCTCTGTCGTGCGTACATAAGCAGCGTTCGTTGAAGAAAGACCTTCTGTCATCTCTTTCATAATTTCGCCCATGTCGCCGTCCTCGTCGGAATAGTCGTTGACGCTGTAGCTTCTGAGCGACGGCATTACAAGATACATTTTGCCGTCCTTGACGATACATTTCATCTTTACAAGCGACATACTCGTTTCCATGTAGAATCTGCTGTTGGGTGTGTCGTAAGCAAGAACAGCAGGCATGGCAACGCTGCCTGTGCCGTCAAGGTCACCCGTGAATGTCATCTTCATCGTGAAAACACCGCTTTTAAGAATAGGAAGAACTTTTGTTTCAAAAAGCCTGTCGCTCGTCTTGGTTGTGCTTCCTACGGGAACAGTCGTCTCGGGCACAACGCTCGTCTGACCTTCTTCGCTTTCGTCAATACCGACAGTCGTATTTGCAACATCCTGCTTGGAAGTGATCGTTTTTCCGTCCTTATCTGTCACCGTGACATCTTTAAGAATATGCAAAACAGTTACATATTCGCCGTTTTCGTCAATCGTCTTTTTGCCGTCTTTGTCAGTAACATATTCGACGGAAACATCTTTTTCGTCAAGAATGGTTGTCTCGATATTGCCGTCCTTATCTGTGACATATTCTCCGTTTGCGTCGGTCACATATTCGGAATACTGCACCTTCTTTTTTCCGCATGAAGTCATGATCGCAAGGACCGTAACCACTGCGGTAAGAATAACAATTGCTCTTTTCATAATACTGCTCCTTGAGTTTAAAATTTTACTGTTTATAGATTACACGAAAACCGAATAAAATTCAAGAGAAATATTCAATTTCCTTTGACATTGACCATTATTGCACACAAATTCAAAAAAAATTTTAAATAAGTATTGCAAAAGTTTGAACTTTAAGTTATAATATCATTGTTTTTGCCGGTATGGCTCAAACGGCGAGTCGCCGCTGACATGCCGTGTTGGTGTTTATCAGACTTTCTCATTGAGTGTGCGAGCAGCTAATATTAGAACAAATCCCCTGTATGTTTTCAAAACTGGAAATATTTCTCTAATCCTGTAGGGGCGGATATCATCCGCCCATCTAAGTCAGATAATACTTATTAACGGATAAAGAAAAGTTTTTTGCTTTCTTTAAAATCAATCAAATATGCTGGTATGGCTCAGTTGGGCGAAACGGTGTGTCGCTGCCTGCGGCAGATGAAGACACAGCGTTGAGGTGAAAAAACAAGGAGTATCACGAAGCGCTCCAAGCGAGTGAGACGACTATGTTTTTGAGGGAAGATCAGCGCATTCGTAAACGGAAGGTCATAGCAGCAATAATTCAAAAATTTAATAATTCGCTACTGTGGCTCAGTTGGTAGAGCAGCGCATTCGTAATGCGCAGGTCGTCGGTTCGAGTCCGACCAGTAGCTCCAGGGCTTCCTTCTCGGAAGCCTTTATTGTTGTAAACAACAAGGTTCCGGGGAACCCGCACAAAATCTGCGATTTTGCTTGCGGGTCGGGTTCTTATTTTTGCGGTTTTCGGGCATTTTCAATTTCAGAATTTAGAAGTTTTGAGCGTGAAATACAAAATAATATCAACCAAAAACCGCGCCACAATAATTAATCTCATCCCAAAATAATCGAGCTTTGTTGCTTACCGTCACCTTTATTTGACGGTTATTCATTCCTCAGTCTTCAGTATTCATTTAGAAAATCCTGTCTTATCAATGAATAAATAATAACAAATACTTAAAAATGAATGATACAAAGCAAAAACCCTGCCATGCTCTAAAAGGGCAAAAGATGGCTTTGGCTATGGGATACAAAAAGATGAATTTTCGTTTTTGATAGATAGATTCAAACCCTTGAAGCATTTAAGCGATATATCTCGCTGCGCGAGATGCGATATAATTTGTTGCGCAAATTACGATATATTCGGCTTACTCCGAATGATATATGGTATAAATCCACCCACGCCCGCAGGCATATCGCTCGCTACGGGCGAATATCACGCCCTAAAGGTATATCGCAAATCCACGCAGTGGATTTATATCGTTGAAAAGCCATCCTCCGCCCTAAAGGGCAAAAGATGGCTTTGGCGGAGAAGGGGAGACTCGCTCTTCGCGCACCGCGCTCGACACGCACGCGTCGGCGTTTAACAGCCCACCGGGCTGTTAAACTTCCGCAGGCTTTGCCTGCTCCCTCCTGTTCGAGTCTCCCTTCCCTTTTTGCTCAAAAAAGCCATCCTCCGCCCTAAAGGGCAAAAGACGGCTTTGGCGGAGAAGGGGAGACTCGAACTCCCGCGCCGGTTACCCGACCTACGCCCTTAGCAGGGGCGCCTCGTCACCAACTTGA
>JAFSTS010000128.1 GCA_017445685.1 Clostridia bacterium
AAAAGGATTTATTGAGCTTGGCAATACTCAAAACGCTCTCACCTTTTTACAAAAAGCAAACGACGATATCTCAACCGTAAACGGTATAATTTTCTGCTCAAACGAGACGATAAACACAGTGATCTCAATGAAGAAAAGCAGGGCTGACGCCGAAGGCTGCGCGCTGAATGTAAAAATCGAAGAAGAGTGCGCAACAAATATCGACGACTACGATCTTTGCAGAGTGCTGATGAATCTTATTGACAACGCAATAAATGCCGCTGTGATGACACAGGAAAAGCTGTTTGATATCGAAATTTTTATACAGCCTGATATTGTTTCAATCAAGACCTCAAACCCTTATATCCAAAAGAAAAATGTAAAATCAAGAGCAGGTCACGGCTACGGCACGGGCATAATTTCCGAGATATGCAAAAAATATGACGGTAGCTACAGCAAAAAAGAAATTGACGGCATTTATTATACAGACACAGTGTTGAAGAATATTAAAAAGTAAAAAAATGTACCCTTTCACGCTTGCTTTGGCAGGCGTGATATTCTTTTGATGTAAATACTTTTTTATTGACTTTGAAGATAAAAAATGATTTAATATATTTGTTAGAAAAGAAACGAAAAGAGGAAGAGTCATGAAAAAGTTTTTGTGTCTGTTTTTGTGCGTTATTATAGCCTTTTCATTGAACTTTACAGCTTTTGCATCGGGGGAAGAAAAATGCCATGCTTCATGGAAGCTTGAGACGAGTTCAACGCTTTCCGCAGGAAAAAGCGTTGATGTTTTGATATATCTTAAAAGTGATTATGTCACCAATATTTTCGGCGCAGTCGTAACTTACGATAAGACGTTTTATGAGCCGGCTAACGCCACGGAAAGCGACAATTTTGTCGTTGCGCCGTCGATTGCAAACCTCGGCAACAAAACGGTCGTTTTGTCGGAGAAAAAGTCTCAAAGCGTTGCCGATAAAATGTACGATGAATCATATTCGAAGGACATGAAAAGCAGGTATGCTCTGGCGTGGTTTTCCTTTACTTTTCTTGCGACAAAATTTTCAAATCCGTCTGTCGATACTTTTCCGAGATTTGACGACTATACGCTCGTCGCCACTTTAAAGCTGAAGGTCAAGCCGTCTGCAAAAAGCGGACTTGTTGGAAACATTTTTCTTGACGAAGTTTATCAGCAAAAGGACGCGGGGAAACAAACGAGAAAATATACTTTTGTTTCTCACGCAAATTCCGAGATCGTCGGCAAATGCTCAAGCACTGTCAGATACGGTCAGACAATTGATTTTTCGCAGGCTGTTTTGTTTAAAAGCGTCGTCATGAATGATGTTGAAATTCAGTATAAATCCTCTCAAAATATTTCGCCTGAGGTCGAGACTTTCGGCTTTGCAAAATACACCTGCTCCTTTGAGTCTTCAAACCCATCGGTCGTTTCGGTGGACAGCGACTCAAATGCGGTCGGGCTGAAAAGGGGAAGCGCTGTCATTACCTGTACTGTGACGGATCAAAACGGGGTAAAAGCTTCGGACTCCTGCACGGTTACTGTAAAGTATTCGTGGTGGCAGTGGATAATCGTAATTTTCCTTTTTGGATGGATATGGTACTGATGAAATTTGAAACGGGGAAAAACAAATGAAAAAAACTGTCGGTATAGCAACGCTTCACACAGCGATAAATTACGGCGTGTATCTTCAGGCTTACGCTTTGCAGGAGAAGATACGCAGCTTTGGCTATGACACCCAGATAATAAATTACGACAAACGAGTCGATAAAAAGCAGAAAAAAACATCTCTTCAAAAGGCAAAAAAAATCTGGTCGCATACGAAGAATTTTCATGAGATCGTCGAAAGAAAAAAATTTAACGAGCTTCCTCAAAGCAAAAAACGCGCAAGGGAATTTGCACGCTTTTCAAATGAAAGATTCACTCTTTCTCCATATTGTAACGACTGTGAAGATGTGAAAACCTTTGCTCAGGGAAAATTTGACGCCTGTGTGTGCGGAAGCGACCAGATATGGAATCCGGGACACACTCAGATGAATCCGTTTTATTTTCTTGACTTTATTTCGTCCGACAAAAAAATCGCTTATTCTCCGTCCGTTTCCCGCGTCTCGATACCTGAGGAATATAAAAAAGATTTTTACAAAATAGTCGGAAGCTTTCGCTTTATCTCAACAAGAGAAAAAACAGGGTCTTCTCTGATTGAACAGGGACTTCAAAGGCAGTGCCCGACAGTGATCGATCCGACGCTGCTTTTTGAAAAAGATTTTTACGAGAAAATTGCCGTAAAGAAAAGGCTTTCGGAGGAGCCTTATGTTCTTTGTTATTTTCTTAAATTTACAGACCTTCACCGAAGAGCTGTTGAGCTTGTAAAGAACAGGTATAATTTAAAAGTTGTTTCTATTGCCTGCACGCCGTCTGTATATAAACAGCTCGAAGGCGAAAAAATATTTGCCGGCATTGAAGAATTTCTGGCTCTTGTCAGAGACGCGGAATTTGTCCTTACCGATTCGTTTCACGGAACATCTTTTTCGACGGTTTTCAGAAAGCCGTTTTACTCTCTGAAAAACTACGGCGACGAAGGCAAGTTTACAAGGCTTTCCGATTTCCTTTCCGAAATAGGCTTGGAAAAAAGGATCGTCACAAAAGAAAACATTGACGCTCTTACTGTGGGATCGGTTGATTACACTCAGGCGGAAAAGAGGCTGAATGAATGGATAAGTTATTCATCGTCGTTTCTTGAAAACGCGCTGTGTGAAACAGTCGGTGAAAAGGAAAAGGAAGCCGAAAAAGAAAATGTTTCCCTGTTTTACAAAGAGGATTGCTACGGCTGCGGCGGTTGCGTAAACGTCTGTCCGACCGACGCGATAATGATGAAGCCTGACGAAAAAACAGGATATCTTTATCCCTGCGTTGACGAAAACAAGTGTATCGGCTGCAAACTGTGCGTAAAAAAATGCGTTATAAACAGGGATAATCAGATAAGAGTAACCGAAAGCGAAAAATCAAAATATTTTGTTGCAAAAACGACTGACAGAGATATTCATCTCAGCAGTTCTTCCGGCGGCATTTTCTTCACTTTCGCTAAAAAAGTCATAGACGAAGGCGGCTGTGTTTGCGGCGCTGTTTACGATGGGGATTTTTGCGGTGTTCACCATGTATTGACGGGGGACATTGAAAAAGTCAAAAAAATGCGCGGCTCGAAATATGTTCAAAGCGACAAGAAAAAGGTATTTCGTGAAATAAAAGAAAAGCTTGATTCCGGGAAAAAAGTTTTGTTTTCCGGAGCGCCCTGTGAAGCGGACGCTCTGAGAGTTTTTCTCAACAGAGATTACGATAATCTTCTTGTTATGTCGTACATCTGCCACGGGCCGACAGCCCCGGAGGTTTTGAGAGCTTTTTGCGAGACGATCTCCAAAGAAAAATCGAGTAAAATCGTTTCTATGAATATGCGTTACAAAAAAGACGGCAAAATTTTTCCGCTTCACCTGAAGGCAGATTTTGGAAATGCGGACAGCTATTGCGAAGATTCTTTCCACTGCTCGTTCAGCAGAATTTTCAGAAGTGACATAGCCTTGCGTCCGACCTGCACGAAATGCGAATTTAAAGGACTTCCGCAATATTGTGACATTTTGATCGGCGACAAGGGAAAACTT
>JAFSTS010000129.1 GCA_017445685.1 Clostridia bacterium
GCTCTCTCCAGCGCGTCGACCTCGCCTACCGTCATCGTATCCGGCAGCTCGATATGAACTGATCCTACAAGAAAGTTTTCGCCGTAGTTATGGAGAATAAGATCGTATGCTCCGAGAACTTCGGGGAAAGAATTGATACAGTCTTTAACATTTTTAGCTGTGTCTTCTTCAATCCTCTCGCCTATAATTTTGCTGAAAGCCTCCCTGAGCATTTCGATACCTGATTTTATGATAACGATAGAGATTATTGCGCCGAGCCATGCTTCAAGGCTGATTCCGCGCCACATATATATTATCGCCGCAAGAAGAACGGAAGCCGAAATTATCGCATCAAACATTGCGTCGCTTCCCGAAGCGACAAGCGCGCCCGAGGACAGCTTTTTGCCCGTTCTTTTAACATAAAGGCCGAGGACTATTTTAACAATAACGGCAACGGCGATTATTATCAGGCTGACAGTGGAATAGCTTGGGGTTTCGGGAGAAATGATTTTTTTGATCGACTCCGTAAACGATGTGATACCTGCGTAAAGAACGATTACGGAAATTACCGCAGTGCTGATATATTCTATCCTGCCGTAGCCGAGCGGATGTTTTTTATCAGGCTCTTTTTTGGAAAGCTTTGTGGCAATAATGGTTATGATCGACGACAGCGCGTCGCTTAAATTGTTCACTGCGTCAAGCACAACGGCAACTGAATTGGAAACAAGTCCTACTATCGCCTTAAAGGACGCAAGAAAAACATTAGCGACAATGCCTACGACACTTGTTCTGATAATAAGTGAATCTCTTGATTTTTCCAACGATAATACCTCCGGGAAGTTTATTTAAGTGAAAAGCTCATGCTGACAGGGTTATGATCCGAATAGGCAAAGCCCGTGTCGATAACCTCCGAGGACTTGACCTCGACATTAGGTGTTACAAGAAATCCGTCGATCGTCAGCACATACTGTCCCTCGTGGTAAGCCGAATCTGCATTTCTACAGGTAGGAACAGGGTTTTCTTCGTCGAGGGGAGCGACGAGAGATACGTCGAATTTTTCAAGTATTCCTTCGGGGATAGGCTGAGCCCATGTGTATTCTTTGTCGGCTTTTCCGAAATAAACAGACGAATCTCCGAGAATATCTTTGTTAAAGTCGCCGCCCGCTATGCAGTAGTTTCCGCTTTCGTATTCCTTCTGAATGTCCGACAGCACTATTTCAAGCTGTTCATTTGCGATCGTACCGTCCGAAGTGTACGCTGAAAGATGGAAATTGTACATCACAAGCTCTTTTCCGTCGGGAAGAGCAATTCTGTTTTTGCTGTAGCAGCGGTCAAGGTCAAGGAATTTTGTAAATCCTTCTTCTATCGGCAGCTCAACACGCTGCGCTGACGAGACAGAATAAGATGAAAATACCATCAAACCTGATTTAGACGCGCCATGAGGCTTGACAAACGGATAAAAAAGAAACGGCGAATCATAATTCTGCGCGAATGTATAATCCATATTATTCAGCGAAGCCGTAAGATATTCTCTCTCGTCAACATGGTAGCTTCTTGTTGAGTCGATATCGACTTCCTGAATAAAGTAGAAATCCGCATTCAATCCGGAAAGAAGGTTTGAAATATTTTTCAGGTTTTTGTCAAGTCTGTCCTTTGACCATGCCCACGACTGATCTCCGCCATCCATGAAAAAGCCGTAATCGCTCTCATAAGCGCCGAAGCCGATGTTGTAGGACACTATCTCAAAATCCTTTTGATTTTCAATTGCCGCCTGAGTGTTTTTATTCACATCTATCGGCATATCACCGAGCCTGTGGAAAGACAAGAAAACATACGCTACATATCCGCCCACCACTAAAATCACAGCCGCCAGAACAACGGCTACCGCTTTAAACGCTTTAATCATGCTTGACCTCTCCTTTATTTATATTTATATTTTAAATATATCATACCGAAAAATGTTTGTCAAACAACAAAACCCCGGAAGCCTGTGATTCCGTGGGTTTTGAGAACTTTATACATCTTTGTCAAATTTTCCGTCTTTTTTCAAAAGCCTTGTCATACGAAGAAGCGAGACGATCATCAGCACAAGCAAAAACAGCATATATACCGGAAAAATCTTTACTCCCGTCCAAATCATTATCAGTCCCATAACCGCGGGCGCAGCCATAACTCCCATATACGCCACTGCAATTTCAGTTGACATGATCGAGCCGGAATGTTTCTTTTCAAAATTATGCGGTGTAAGGTGAATAAGATTCGGATATATTGAGCCGTTACCGAAGCCGATAAGAAACATTGCGCCGATAATAACGGGAACAGCCGGTATAAACATCGCCGCTATCGCAACGGCAACTATTACAGTGCCGGCAAAAATACGAGTCCATGTCTTGATTTTTTTCGATATAAGTCCTGACAAAAACCGTCCGAGAGCAAGCCCTGCAAAATACAGCGTTGCGGCAAGCGCTCCCCACTTTTCCGAAACACCTTTTGCAGCAACAAGATAAGTGCTCAGATATGTCGCGGCGGCGTATTCTATTCCGTTTGTTGCAAAAATCGCAAACCATGTCGTCCTGACAGACGGGTTTTTTATCATCTGAAAAACGGAAAGCTTTTCCTGTTCTTCCTCTTTTTCCTCTGCCGACTGCTGTTTTTCCCTCTTCCAGAGAGGTGTCGTCACAAAAAGCATGAGCGCGATTACTGCCAAAACGACGAAAACATATCGGTATCCCATGCGCCATCCGCTTCTTTCAAGCGTTATAGCGAGAAGACTTGTTGAACACATCGTCCCGATCCCGTAAGAGCAGTGCAGATAATTCATATGTCTTGCGTGGTAATGTAAAGCGACATAGTTGTTAAGTCCCGTATTGATAGCGCCGCTTCCTACACCTATCACGATCGCAAAAGGCACATGACAAGCAGGTTTGGCGAAAAGGAAATACCAATTATTCCTCCTGCGATAAGCGCTGTGCTGAAAGCCGTCGTCTTCGCCGTTCCTAATTTTTGGAGAGCGTTTACACTCAGTATGCTTGAGACAACGACACTTGCATAAATCAAGGTCGGAACTATAAACGAACACCATTCCGGCACATTAAGCTCGGGATAGATCGCAGGCCACGCCGCTCCCGTAAGAGAATCAGGTATGCCCACAGCAATAAACGCAATGTAAATTATAACTAAAATCAGTGCTGCCATTTTATTTCTCCATTATCATTCATTGAATAATACTTTAACCGGTCCAAACAGTCCGCTCTGAAGTGATTCCATCATGAATTTTCGCTCTTTTTCATAGTAGGGCGACAACTGCGCAGGAGTGTATCCGTCAAAAATGCCTGTATGAACATACTGGTTTGCTATTGTGTTTGTAACGGTTATTTCAAGAGTATTGTTCTTTTTCAAAAATTCCTTTGGAAGAACAAATTTGTAAGGAGAAGCAAGCTTTCTACCGATAAATTTTCCGTTGACGGAAACTTCCGCAGTATAATACACATTTCCAAGATCAAGCAGCGCGTTTTCATCAGGTATCTTCGAAAGAGAAAACTGAGTTTTGTAAACGCAGCTTCCCGAAAAATCCCTTCCGACTTTTTCAGACCAGTCGCCAAGCTCTGCATCTTCAAATTCTTCAAAAAGCACGGTTTCTTCGCAGCCTGTTTTTTTCAAAACACTTCTCGTTTTTTTGCTGAACTTGAATTTGTCAAGCACGATATATTCATCAGATTCTGCCGCTTCTTTTTCTGCCGGCAATTCTTCGTCAGTTACAAAAATCACTGCCGTTTCACCGCTCGCAAGGCTCATTTTGCCGCTGTTTTTTAAGTAGAGCTTTCCGTCTTCGAGGTTTGCAAGGTAAACCTTTTTGTCAAACTTCGGCAAGCTGAATGTCATCGGCAGAACTTCCTCGTTAAAGAGAATGTATATTTCGCCGTTTTCGGCAGTTCTTTGCATAAGACGGATTTTTTTCTCACCGATCTCCGGCATAATGCGGGAAATCTTCGAAGTCGAATAACAGACCGTTCCGCCGCCGGCAGAAAATCTTTCGAGAGTTTCTTTAGTGCTTTGCGGAAGATAGGCGTGTTTAGGAACGATTATCCTTTTATAACAGGCGTTTGAGAGCTTTATAATACCCTCGTCAAGTCCTTGCGAAAGGCAGAAAACATCGTCGTCGATTATGTCAAAATCGACTCTCAGGTTTTCAAGCTCCTTGCCGAGTCTTTCGTATTCCTCTGTCACCTTCTGCGAATTTTCCCGTCTGTGCAGACTTTTTA
>JAFSTS010000130.1 GCA_017445685.1 Clostridia bacterium
ATTGTCAAAACAGAGATTTTTTATACGATAGAATTGATCGTCGTGTTGACGAGATGATACAAAAAGGACTTGTTAAAGAAGCTGAAAGATATTATTCAAACGATTATTCATCAACTTCTTCACAGGCTATCGGTTATAAGGAGATAAAGCCCTTTCTCGACGGTGAAAGCAGCTTATCACAATGTATAGACAACCTGAAAAAAGCTACCAGACATTATGCCAAGCGGCAGCTTACATGGTTTCGCAGAAACAGCGATTCATTAGTCTTTTATATAGATAATTATTCATCTTTGGACGAATTGACAAAAGATGTTTTAAATACAATCAGACGGGAGTGATGTTATTTGCTCAAAGGGAAAATTAAAGGCAATTTAGTAAAATATATTTCAATTTTTCTGATATTGTTTATCGCTCTGTATTTTTCATACCGCGCTTTTTCCATGAATAACAGCGCATATAAAACGCAGACTGCCTTACTCAAAACGATAGAGCAGGGGATAGATACGACTGTTTTTATAGTCAGAGATGAAGAATATCTCAATAAAATCGACAGTGAAAAAACATCCGTATCGCTTATTTCGGACGGTGAAAGAGTAGCTGATAACGAAATTATTTCAGCTCTTTTCAATTCAAAGGAAGATGCTGAAAACTATAAAAAGAAGCTTTTTTACGAAAGTGAACTTGAAAGATACAATTCTTTGCTGACTCAGGAAAAAATCAATATCAGCGATATTCTCACCTATGATTCCAAAACAAACGATCTTTTTCAAAAGTATGTTGATTCTATTCGTGCAAATTCTTTTTCCGATGCGCGGGATTATATCTCTGAATTTTGCAATAAGATAACATCAAGACAAAGCGCGATGGGTGTTGATATTGATCTCGACCCGATAATCAGCGACTTAAACTCAAAAATCAACAGCCTTAAAAATATTGAGCCTGAGTTTATAATGTCTCAGTCGACCGGTTATTTTGTCAACGGAGTAGACGGATATGAAAATGTTCTTGAATATGATTCGATCGAAAATGTTACGACTGAAATGATTGAAGACGCATTAAAAACCGATAAGAAATCCGATTCTTCCTATGCAGGAAAAATTATCAATCATTTTAACTGGTATATGGTTTGCTCCGTTACGGTAAAGGATGTTCAGAATCTGAATGTCGGAGAATATGTTGATGTAAGATTTATAAATTCCGCTTCAATTGAAGAAAAGGCTGAAATCGTTGCTATCAACACCGAAAACAAAGATAAGGTAGCTCTTGTGCTCAAATGCAACAATGTAACTACTAAGGTTTTTCCTCTCCGAAAGGAAAAGGTTAAGATCATAACCGACAAAATCGAAGGTTACTCGGTCAGCAAAGATGCCATAAGAACAGTCGATGGAAAAAACGGCGTATATGTTCTTCGCGGAAAAATCGTAAATTTCAGAAATGTTGATATTCTTTATACAGAAAATGATTCTGTTCTTGTAAGGACTTTTGAAGACAAAAGCAGAATGATTGAAGAAGAACGGGCAAAAGCCAAAGAGCAAAAAATCGAGTTTGTTCCAAGCATTGATTTAAACAAATATATCAGGCTGTATGATGAAGTGATACTGAAAGGAGGCGATTTGAGTGACGGAAAAATCATACAATGAGATGCGTTTTGCAGATATTTCCGAAAACATAAAAGTAATTCGTGAGAATGTCGCCGTCTGCGCCGAAAAAAGCGGAAGAAAACCGGAAGACATAAAAATAATGGCTGTTACAAAGACAGTTGATCCTGTTTTTATAAATCATGCTATCGACAACTGCGGGATAGATCTGATTGGCGAAAACAGAGTTCAAGAATATTTTTCTAAAAAAGATGATCTTCATCTTGAAAATTGCTCCGTTCATCTTATAGGTCATCTCCAGACCAAAAAAGTCAAACAGATCGTACCTGAGGTTGAGATGATCCAGTCTGTCGACTCCTTAAAGCTTGCCGAAGAAATCGGAAAGGTTTCGTCAAAGCTTTCTAAAAAAACCAATGTTCTTATTGAAGTAAATATCGGAAATGAGGATTCGAAATTCGGAATTGACAAAAGCGAACTTTCCGAATTTGTCTATAGTCTTTCGGAAATTGACGGCATAAAAGTCAAAGGCATGA
>JAFSTS010000018.1 GCA_017445685.1 Clostridia bacterium
TATGAAATTGAACCACGATCATCCTTTTAACTTGTGTTCTCAAAAGATTAACTTGTGTTCTCAAAAGAAAATTGCTAAACAAAACGCTTTAATTCGACATTTTTTACTGATAAGAACTATTCTTTAATAATTTTAACGAAAACTTTTTTGCCTTTTTTCAGGATAATATCTTCACCTGAAGAAAGCATTTCATCGGATATTGCAGCATACATATCGGTTACTTTTTCACCGTTTAATGAAACGCCGCCCTGCATGATAAGTTTTTTAGCGTCGCCGTTTGATTTGACGATCTCTGCTTTAACCATGAGTTTAACAACGCTGACAGCTCCGTTTTCCATGTCATCGTCTGTTACACTTACAGCCGGCATATTCGAAAGATCGCTTCCGCCGCCAAAAAGAGCCTTTGCAGCAGCTTGAGCCTTTTCTGCTTCTTCTTTACCGTGAATAAGAGTCGTGACTTCAAAGGCAAGGCGTTCCTTTACAGCATTGAGCTGACTGCCCTCAAGTTTTTCATATTCATGTATTTCATCAAGCGGAACGAAAGTCAGCATTTTAAGACATTTAATAACATCAGCGTCGTCAACATTTCTCCAATACTGATAAAATTCGTATGGAGAAGTTTTTTCAGGATCAAGCCAAACAGCGCCGCTTTCAGTTTTACCCATCTTTTTGCCTTCACTTGTAAGAAGCAAATTGAATGTCATTCCGTAGACTTCTCTGCCGTCGACTCTTCTGTTCAATTCGACGCCGCCGATAATATTGCTCCACTGGTCATCTCCGCCAAGCTCCATTTTACAATCCTTTTCACGAGCAAGCACAAGGAAATCGTAGCTTTGCATAACCATGTAGTTCATTTCAAAGAAAGTCAGACCGCCTTCGAGCCTCTGCTTGTAACATTCTGCGGCAAGCATTCTGTTTACGGAAAAATGAACGCCTATTTCGCGCAGAAACTCAATGTAATTGAGGTTTCTAAGCCAATCGCCGTTATTTACCATCAGAGCCTTACCCTCTGAAAAATCAACAAGGCGAGACATCTGTTTTGTAAAACAGGCGATGTTATGATCGATCGTTTCAGTAGTCATCATTTTTCTCATGTCGCTTTTACCCGAAGGATCTCCGACCATTGCCGTACCGCCTCCGAAAAGAGCAATTGGCGTATGACCTGCTTTTTGCATATGCGCCATAACCATTATCTGAACAAAATGACCTACATGAAGACTGTCCGCTGTTGGATCAAAACCAATATAGAACTTGATATGATCATTCAGCAATAAATCTTTGACCTTTTCTTCATTTGTAATTTGGGCGATAAGCCCTCTTTCTTTCAGTTCGTCAAAAACATTCATTTAGTAATTAGTCCTTTCAATTTTATCTAAACATCATTTTATACAAAATCACAAAAACTTTCAAGACAGCTTTATATTTGGAATCACTCGAAGAAATCATATCCTCGATTCTTTCAATAAGACTTTGCTTCATTTCGACGACCTTAAGAGTCATAACCGTACTCATATCTTTGGATAAAGCAGCGTCAAATTTCTTGTCAAAATCCGATGTGGATGAATACGGCATACTTGTATATTTTCCGCCTGTGTCGCTTGCAAGAAGCTGACAATACTTCTCACATGAAGAATCCGTTCCAAAATTATAAGTATAAAACTTATATGGACAATTTAATGTGTTTTGAGTATTGATTGAAAATGCTGTGCGAACTCTGTTATATGTATATCCCGATCTCGGCTCAGGATCGCTGCATGGAGTCACAGCAAAAATAAACAAAGCTCTTACTGCGTCATGGCGGAATGTAATTTTTTTAGTTCCGTCGATAAGTGCAGAGAAAAGACACGACGAAGAATAAGCGGACTTTGAAAGCTTGATCGTATCGAGATACTTTGAAATTGTTTCTGAATCAGACATAAAATCAGATTTTTTATAAGTATAATCTACAACGGTTTTTGTGCTTCTAAATTCAATAAAAGCAACTCTATAGTCTGTTTCATTTTTTTCAAGCTCTTTGACTTGTTTTCTGATAGATGAAATAACATACTGCCAGTTTTTTTCAATAGACTTAGATGTGTCGATCAAAAATACCAGGTCATATTTTTTGGTTTTGTTTTTGGTGACTGCCTGCGCAGAAAAAGCGCAAACAAACAGCGTGCTTACCACAAGCATCACTGCAACAACAGACATAAAAATTTTCTTAAACATTTTTTCTCCTCCTCAAAGCTGTTAAAAATATTTTATTATATTATAAATTATTTGTCAATATTTTTAACAAAAATAGCGTTCTCTCTCTGCTGCCTTGAACACGATTCAACATCCTCTGACATAAGAGCATAAATATCGGAATTGACAGCTTCTTTTTCATAATCACGGATTACTTTTTCGTTGCCGGTTTTATAAATATCGGAATGTTTTTGGATTATCGGCAGAGAGGCAGTATCCTTCATTATTTTAAGAATTTCTCTTCCTCTTTCGTTGAACGCCAAAACCTTTAAGAAGGATACAGGTGAATAAACATCTCCTCTTTTTATCGACAACAGCGCGCACAAAACGATCCTTCTCAAGCGTGAATATGTATATCTTTTAGTCTTAACACCTTCAATAATATCACTGACACTGTTATATTTTTTTATACATTCTTTAAACCTGTTTTCAAGTCCTTCATCAACATCCGTAAGGTTTTTCAAATCGTCAACAGTCATTTCTCTAAGCTTATAAAGAATAGCTCTCTCAACATTTTTAAGGCTGTGAACTGAGAATTTCGGATCAATTTCGCCGTTAAAAATCTTTTCTCTTATCATAGCTGCGCTGAGAATAGGACTTGTTTCGGTTAGAGAATCATGATCTGCTCCGATTCTTTGAAAACAGACAGGAGTGATTTTGCTTTGATTTTTTATCAAAGACTTAATATATTCTACAGCAAGGATATCGTTGGGATTTTCAAGAATTATTGCAAGTTCTCTCTCCCCGGCTTTTTCAAAAGCTTTCATTCGTGCAGAAGGATATGAAACACCTTTTGCGTATTCTTCTTCAAATAGTTTTGAAAAGTTTTCAGAAGAGATTATTTCGGCAATTTTTTTAAGTTTTTCTATGTCGCCGCATTCGCTGCCAAAAAACAGTTCGTCTATGCAACCGCATTTTTGAGCTATATAAACTCCTGCGTTTGCATAATTTGAAGCGGAGGACAAAGCTTTTGAATCGGGTATCTCAATTACAAGATCAACACCGTTCATTATTGCCTGAGCAGCTCTATCCCATTTTGGATATATAGCGCAGTCTCCTCTTTGAACAAAATTACCGCTCATGAATGAAACAATATGTGTTGCACCGTTACCTCTTGCGCAGTTTATCAGGTGAACATGACCTTCATGCATCGGATTAAATTCTGATATGACAGCGGAAATCTTCATAAGAACTCCTAAAATAAGCCTTGTTCATTAGAACAAGGCTATTATTATCATTTCAAATTGATAGCAAGCTTTGCTTTTTTAACAATATTTTCTGCATCAAGTCCGTAGAGCTTAAGAAGCTCAACTGCATTTCCTGACTGACCAAATTCATCATTAACCCCCAGACGAACTACGGGAACAGGACAGCTTTCACTCAAAACTTCACATACCGCAGAGCCAAGACCACCTATAATGCTATGTTCTTCGGCAGTAACGATACATCCTGTTTTCTTTGCAGCGTCGATAATAATGTCACGGTCAATTGGTTTAATAGTGTGAATGTTGATAATCTTCGCACTTATACCTTCGGCTTTAAGCATTTCAGAAGCCTTAATTGCCTCATTTACCATAAGACCGGTGGCTACAATAGTTACATCACTGCCGTCAACGATTTCAACACCTTTTCCGATTTCAAACTTATATTTTTTTTCATCAAAAATTCTCGGCAGCGCAAGTCTTCCAAAACGAAGATATACCGGGCCTTCGTATTCAGCGGCAGCCAAAACAGCCTGCATAGTTTCAACATCATCGGCAGGATTGATAATAGTCATTCCCGGAATTGAACGCATAAGAGCTATGTCTTCGCAGCACTGATGACTTGCGCCGTCTTCTCCAACAGAAATGCCGGCATGGGTAGCGCCGATTTTCACATTAAGGTGTGTGTAGCCGACAGAATTACGAATCTGCTCAAATGCTCTGCCTGCAAGAAACATTGCAAAAGAGCTTGCAAAAACAGTATACCCTTCCGTCGCAAGACCTGCAGCAACACCGATCATATTGCCTTCTGCAATACCTGTGTTAAAAAATCTGTCAGGAAACTCTTTCTTAAAAGAATTTGTTTTTGTTGCAGCGGAAAGATCAGCGTCAAGCACGATAACATTTTTATTTCTTTTTCCAAGTTCAACAAGCGCTTCTCCGTATGCTTCTCGGGTAGCCTTCTTTACAGTATCACTCATTTATTTCAGCCTCCAATCCCGAAATCACAGCATTTATTTCACTCATAGCGATATTATACTGTTCTTCTTTAGGCGCAGCTCCATGCCAACCGACAGCATTTTCCATGAATGAAACGCCTTTTCCTTTTACGGTTTTTGCAATAACGGCAGTAGGCGCGCCTTTAAAAGCTTTGGCATTTTCAAGCGCCTTTTCAATTTCATCAATACTGTTGCCGTCTATTACAATGACATTCCAGCCAAAAGCCTTAAACTTTTCATCAATGGGATATGGAGAGTTAACTTCTTCGACAGTGCCGTCAATTTGAAGGTTGTTATTGTCAATAAATGCAACAAGATTGTCAAGCTTTTTTGCCGCTGCATACATAGCAGCTTCCCATACCTGACCTTCTTCTATCTCTCCGTCGCCGAGAATCGTATAAACTCTGAAATCTTTTGAGCTTATTTTTCCGCCAAGGGCCATACCGGCAGCAGCAGAAATACCCTGACCAAGAGAACCTGTGCTCATATCTACGCCCGGAGTTTTGTGCATACTCGGATGACCCTGCAGAATCGAGCCGACTTTTCTCAGGGTTTTAATTTCATCATAAGGAAAAAAGCCTCTCAGAGCAAGCGCAGAATATAATGCAGGAGCAGTATGTCCTTTTGAAAGAACGAATCTGTCACGATCCGGATTTTGCGGATCGGCCGGATCAATATTCATTTCTTTAAAATAAAGGTAAGTAATTATTTCAGCAATCGAAAGAGAACCTCCGGGATGGCCGGACTTAGCGTTATAAACGGCTTCGATTATCCCCTTTCGAACTTTCCATGACAGCAGTTGAAGCTGTTTCTTTTCATTTTCTAACAAAAAAGACACCTCCGGGTGATTATTTAATTCTTTTTAAAAAATTAACAAAATATTCGGGCAGTTCGCTTTCAAGTTGAATATATTGTTTTGTAACAGGATGATCAAATCCAATCAGCGAAGCATGAAGACATTGTCCGCCAAGTTGTTTAATAACAGGATTCGGACCATATACATCGTCGCCTGCAACAGGATGACCGATATACTTCATATGAACACGAATCTGATGTGTTCTGCCTGTTTCAAGAGTCAGCTTAATATGTGAAAAGTCTGAATATTCCTCAATAACTTCGTAATGAGTTACAGCATTTTTACTGTTTTTGTCAGTTACACACATCTGGAGCCTGTTGTTTGGATTTCTCCCTATGGGAGCATTTACAGTTCCCTTATAGTCTTTGAAATGTCCGTAAACCACAGCCTGATATTCTCTTTTAAAGGAATGAGTGCTGATTTGCTGAGACAAATTCAGATGTGCAATATCA
>JAFSTS010000131.1 GCA_017445685.1 Clostridia bacterium
AGAATAGAGACAATCGAAAAAGAGCTTTCCGAGCTTAAAATTGCACGACTTTAATATATATTTTCATCATGAAAATTCCCCGACAGCACAACTGACTGCTGTCGGGGAGCCATTTTTTATTGTTATTTGCTGAATCTCTGTGTAATTCTTTCGATAGCTTTTTTGGTGTTTTCCGCGCTGCCGAAAGCAGTCAGGCGGAAGAAGCCTTCGCCTGCCGGTCCGAAGCCCGATCCGGGAGTGCCTACGACCTGAACTTCTTCAAGCAGGAAATCGAAAAATTCCCACGAGGTCATGCCGTCGGGTGTTTTAAGCCAGACATACGGTGAGTTTACTCCGCCGTATGCGGTAAAGCCTGCGGCAATAAGACCTTCTTTGATAACCTTTGCGTTGTTGAGATAGAATTTAATAGTCTCTTCAACCTGTTTTCTTCCTTCGAGAGAATATGTCGCGGCGGCTGCCTTCTGGGTAATATACGAAACACCGTTGAACTTTGTCGCCTGTCTTCTTGACCAAAGGCTGTTGAGGCTGACTCCGTCTCTGACGAGAGCCTTGGGAACGACTGTATATCCGCAGCGGACGCCCGTAAATCCTGCCGTCTTGGAAAAGCTTCTAAATTCTATCGCGCAGGTCTTTGCGTTTTCACATTCATAAATGCTGTGCGGAACATTTTCTTCGGTGATAAAGCTTTCATACGCGGCGTCATAGAGAATTACAGCGTCATTTTCGTTTGCGTAATCGACCCATTTTTGAAGCTCGTCTTTCGTGATAGCCATACCTGTCGGGTTGTTGGGGAAGCAAAGGTAGATAAGGTCAACCTTTTCCTTTGGCAAAGAGGGCAAAAATCCGTTTTCCTCAAGGCACGGAAGATAGACAAACCTGCTGAATTTTCCGCCGTCAAGCGCTTCGCCCGATCTGCCTGCCATGACATTTGTGTCGACATATACCGGGTAAATCGGGTCGCACAACGCAACAACATTGTCTACCGAGAAGATGTCTCCGATGTTTCCTGTGTCGCTCTTTGCGCCGTCGCTGACAAAAATTTCGTCGTTTTCGATCTCGACGCCGAGCCTTTTGAAATCAAAAGCATTTATGCTCTCAAGCAAAAACTTCTGCCCGTATTCGGGAGGATATCCCTGAAATGTCGCTTCGTCAGCCATTTCGTCAACTGCGCCGTGCATGGCTTTTATGACTTCGGGAGCAAGAGGCTTTGTAACATCACCGATACCAAGGCGGATGATCTGTGCGTCAGGATTTTTCTGCTCGTATTCCCTGACCTTTTTGGCTATCGTCGAAAAAAGATAGCTGCTTTTGAGTTTAAGATAGTTTTCGTTGATTTTCATTGTATGTCTCCTATGATTTAATTACAAATTACACTTCAATTTCGCCCGTGCAGACGGTTTCGGCAGGCCCTGTCATAAAAATGCAGCCGATCTCGCTGTCCCAGCGTATCGTAAGCTTTCCGCCGAGGAGAATAACTTCGATATCCTCGTCCTTGTTGAAATAGCCGTTTAGCACGCTTGCCGCTACACTTGCGCACGCGCCCGTTCCGCAGGCAAGAGTTTCGCCCGATCCGCGCTCCCAGACGCGCATTTTCATCGTTTTGGAATCGACGATCTGAACAAATTCCGTGTTTACTCTGTCGGGAAAAACAGGATGATTTTCAAACTTGGGACCGATCTTTTCAATCTCAATGCTGTCCGTGTCTTCAACATAAGTTACACAATGGGGATTTCCCATCGAAACGCAGGTAACTCCATAAGTTTTTGAATCGACTTCAAGCGGCTCGTCAACTACCGTATCCTTGTTAAAAAGGACAGGGATACTTTCAGCCTTCAGCTCAGGAACGCCCATATTGACCGTTGCGGCAACAGCCTTTGAGTTTTCAGTAAAAATTTTTATGTATTTAATTCCGCTGAGCGTTTCAAGCGCGATCTCGTCTTTATCGGTCAAGCCGTTGTCGTAGACATATTTTGCAACACATCTTGACGCGTTTCCGCACATCTTACCCCTTGACCCGTCGGCATTGTACATATCCATGAAAAAGTCTCCTTTTTCCGACGGCTTGATCAGAACAAGTCCGTCCGAGCCGATTCCGAAATGTCTGTCGCTGACCTTGATGGCAACGGCTGACGGATCGTTTACCTCTTCTTCAAAGCAGTTGACATAGATGTAGTCGTTTCCTGCTCCGTGCATTTTTGTAAATTTCATCGCTGTTCTCCTTTAAATCAAACGGTTTTAATAATTTCGTTTGAACTGTTTATCACTTCGCCTGTGAGCATATTGACGATGTTTTTATATACGCCGATATGTGTGGCTGAAATAAATTTGTCGATATGCATACTGCCGAAAAACCATTTTTTAAACTCGCACGACTGGCTCAACTCCTCAAGATATGTGCTCAGCCCCGTAATATGAACAGTCTCGCTCTCCCTGAGATTGAGCAGACCTTTGATTTTTGTCGGCGGCTCATGCGTCAGAATATAATCGACCTTGAAATCCCTTTCCTGAAGCCGTTTTGCGCCGTCAAGAAGCTCCTGCCTGACGGGAGTTTCATCGCTTGACCATGTATCCCTGTCATACCGTAAATCGATATCCGGGCTTTCTCCCCCGCCCATTACGAAAATACTTTTATCCTCAAATTCATATATCTGCCCTCTTTGAAGATGATAAAGATTTCCGCTGATCCTTCTGGCAAGTCCGCCATGGAATGTTCCAAGCTTATACTGCTTGAGCAGGTCAAAGTTTTCATGCGTGCCGTCAAGAAAGCAGATATTATATTTTTGACTGCCGAGTTTTTTGAGCATTTTTTTCTCGGTCGAACTGTCGTTCCATACAAAGCCAAAGTCTCCGCAGATGAAAAGAGTGTTGCCTTTTTTCAGCTTTTTAAGCTCCGGCTGGAAAAATCTTTCAAAATCGCCGTGGGTATCGCCTGTAACATAAAGCATTTGTTTCCCTGTGACGCAAGACGCGTCTTCCTTTCGGTAAAAAAATCAAATCTTTAGAAATTTATTCTTGATATAGTGAGAAATTTCATATATAATAAGATATTATACAACATCTTAAGGTGATTTGTCTATGAAAAAAACAGTAATTTTTGCCCTTCTTGCAGCTTTTTTTCTGTCTATTTTTGCTCCGATAAGCGCTTTTGCGTCATACAACGACGAAATAAGCAATCTTCAGTCGGATATTATCTACATCGTCAGCCTTGACAACGGCGATGTGATCTTTGACAAAAATTTCGAAAAACAGGCTGCTCCTGCATCGCTGACAAAGCTGATGACTGCACTCATAACGCTTGAAAAAGTTTCAGACCTGACTGCGCAGTATACTGTCTCTCAGGCGTCGCTCGATCTTCTTGCAGGTACAGGCTCGTCAAATGTCGCTCTTGTTGCAGGGGAGAGAATGTCTGTGCAGGATCTGCTTTACTGTCTGCTTATCCCAAGCGCAAACGACGCGGCTTGCGTTCTTGCCGAAAACATAGGCGGCAGCATTTCGGCATTTGTCGACATGATGAATCAAAAAGCTCAGCAGCTCGGTCTGAGCGGCACGCACTATGTCAATCCCCACGGACTCGATGAAGAAGGTCACTACACAACGGCAAAAGATGTTGCCGTTCTTGTTAAAGAAGCTCTGAAATATCCCCTTTTTGAAAAAATCACTTCAACACGGGAATATACAGTTGCAGCAACAAATATGTCGGAGGAAAGAAATCTCACCTCCACAAACCTTATGATGAATCCGGCTTATCCAGACAGCTATTACCTGCCCTATGTCAGCGGCATAAAAACAGGCACGACCGACAATGCCGGACGGTGTATAGTCACAAAAGCTTCAAAGGACGGATATTCATATCTTGCCGTTGTCATGGGAGGCAAGAACACCGACGCAAACGGCAACGATATCAACGGCGCTTTTTACGACTGCAAAAGAGCGCTCACATGGACATATTCAAACATCAAATACAAGGTTGTTGCCGATTTAAACCAGACCATCAGCGTCAGCGAGCTTAAATACTGCTGGAAAACAGATCACATCCGCCTTGTGCCTGCCGAAGAAGTGTATGCGCTCGTGCCGTACTCTCTCGACGCGTCAAGCCTTTACTATGAACTCAGCGACAACCTCAAAGACCCCCTGAAAGCAACTATCAAAATAGGCGAGTTCGTCGGCACTGCAACAGCTTATTACGGAAAAACCGCGATAGCAAAAATCGACCTCACCGTTGAAAAAACAGTCCGCCACAGCATTATTCTCCACAT
>JAFSTS010000132.1 GCA_017445685.1 Clostridia bacterium
AAATCAAGTTTTGGCAATAAGAAAAAAAGAAGCAACTCGAATGTACATGGATAACCGAATACCTCCTTCGGAATCACTGACAATCGCTTGCTTCGATGATAGTATAGCATACACCGACAAAAATGTCAAGACATTAGGCGAGGTTTTAACAGAAATTTCACAGGGAAAAGCACAGGAAAGCAAAGGAGAGATAACGATGCCCGTACAGGAACAGGACACACGCAAACCGCAGGAACAGCAGCCCTTCGACCTCGACGAAAAGAAGCCCACGAGCTTTGAGCAGTCGGGGAAGCTCCTGCCGATTCTCGAAGCGAAAGCGGAGTTTCATCAGAGCAGGATAGACACCATTGACGAAAAGATAGCTCGGCGCGAGGATAAGATAGCGCGAAATGAAGCGAAGATTGACAAGCTGACCGCAAAAGCCGAAAAGCTCGAAGATCTGAACGAAACGCTGAAAACCCTCGCCGAGAATAACCCTCTTGCAAAGGCTCTTATCGAGCGCAACGAAAGGAAGATCGCCGAGATAAAAGATGTGATTATCCCAAAGCGTGAAGCAAAGATAGACGCGCATAGTGATCGAATTTCGGCTTTGCGGGACAAGCGCAGGCTGATAGAACATAAGCTCGACCGCACGGTCGCTTTGAGCAATACGATAAAAAGCTTTGCGCTGTTCGGTGCGGAACGCAGGCAGAATTTCCGTGCGGCGATAGATGAACTGCATAAAGCAACGGCACGGTGTCTTAATGATAAAATTTCAGCTTTGGAAAATAAAATGCAAGAGATCGGCGACAATGCTCCCGCAAGCGGCATGGACGGATTAAAAGCAAAGCGGCGAATGAACGAGCTTTCTGAAAAGATAAATAAGCTCAAAGCAAAGGTGACAGCCTATGAGGAGCTTGACGATAACAAGACAGACAAGCTCATGGAGCATACCGCCGAGACTATCAACGAGAGCATGGAAAAGCAGGGTGATAATATCTCGCTTGCGGAGGTCGCAGAGAATGTGACCGTTGAAAACGCCGTGTTCGCGGAGCAGTCCCTCGGTCTGAATGCCGACAGGGAAAATCTTCTTGCACAGAGAAATGACTTGCAAGCAGAACTTGAAGCAAATAAAGCTGTACTGAAAATGCCGCTCGGCGATGATATGAAAAAATACGCGCAGGCAGATATTGAAAAACTGACAGCACAGATAGAGGATATTGACAAACAGCTTGCGGCAATGCCAGAATTTACAGAACAGGCTAAACCGATAATTGAGCCTGCAACAGAGTTGCAGTTAGAAAAACTTTCGGAATTTGGGTTTGATGTAAAACAGGATTGGAACGTTGCCGAAGCGTCTGCCGTGATCGAATCAATATCAAAAAACAATTGGAGTGTCCCGAGAGAGATACATCAACACGGCAGCAAAGCTGATATTCTTTCGGAAACGGAAAACTATCTGAAAAATGTTGAAATGGCAGTCGAGGGCAATTACAACATGATAGACGGCATTATCAACAACGGCGCGGATCAGCAGGAGATCGCGGGAGTATATGACGATGTGGAACGCGCTGACGATGAGAGGGAGAGAACGGAAATATCGGCAGGTACGCCTAAGTCGATATCTGCTGAACAAGCCATATCGGAGCTTGAAAACAACGGCAAGCTC
>JAFSTS010000133.1 GCA_017445685.1 Clostridia bacterium
CGTCGGAACAGTATCGCCGGTATTGACTTTCTTCGGAGCTTTGATCTTTACGCTCGTCAGCAGCGACGCATTTCCTGCAAGAGCGTCGAGCGCGACTTTTACGCCGCAGCAGATAACTGTTCCGCAGAAGCTTCCGTTTTTGTCAAGCGCAGTGATCTTTGTAGCCGTGCCGAGATCTATCACGATCGCCGGCACGGGATATTTTCCCTTTGCTGCAACACATCCTGCAACGATATCCGCGCCAAGCTGCGCCGGGTCATCGCCAAGGATATTAAGCCCTGTTTTGACGCCCGGACCGAGAACAATGGGTGATATTCCCGTCACTCTCGCGCACGCTTCTTCAACAGCCACTGCAATTTCCGGCACTACATTTGATATCACGCAGCCGGAAAAATCTTCACCCGTCACACCGTTTAAAGAAAATATGTTAAGAAAATCGCAGGCATATTCGTCAGCAGTTTTGGATTTGTCCGTAAAAAGTCTGCTGACAAAAACGCATTTTTCTTCTTCATACGCGCCAATCGTAAGATTAGTGTTTCCAATATCTATTGTTAAAATCATTTTACCCAACCTCTAAGATCGATTTATTTCATCAGTTCCTTAGCCTGTTTGCCGCTCATGTGCTCGACGGAAATTTCAACGCATGAAAGAATTTTTCTTTCGCGTTCGATCTCTTCTTTTATATATTCCAAGTCATCGCTGTATTTCAGACCGAGCTTTTCGGCGGCTTCATATATTTCTTCATCATCGGTCAGCTCTCTCGCCCTGCCGAAAACTATTACGCTTTTAAAATATGTCGTGAGCTTTTCTTTGACAACATCGTCTTTGTCGACAACGCAAAAAGAAACCTTCGGATCGTTTTTTATCGCGTCGAGCTTGTGGCCTGTCTTTGCACAGTGAAAATAGATTTTTCCGCTTTCATATACGAAATTCAGCGGAACTGTGTACGGGTATCCCCCGTCACCAATCACGCCGAGAACTCCTGTTTTGTTTTCAAGGAGAATTTTTTCGCACTCCTCTTTCGATAACTCCTGCCGAGCACGCCTCATCTTGCGAAACATCGTCTACCTCGTCCCTGATTAAAATAAAAATCAATTTATTATAACTCTTTTGAAATAATATTTCAAGTACCATATAGATATGGAAAAACAAGTCTTGCGACTGAGCCGGCTGCAAGATGCGTAGTGTTATAAAGAGACATCATGTCGAAATAGTACAAATTGTCCATTTGAGTATGGATATAATATGGCACGGCAAGATCATAATCAGAGCCGCCGCTTCGTTCAGACGAAATACATCTCCATGAAAGCGTCAGCGAATCTATCCCTGCCTTTCTGAACGCAACGATATCATGTCTTCCTGCGCGCACAGGAGAAAAATACCCGTCTTCACCCAAGTTTTTGAGCTGCTTTTTTGTTTCATCTACAGCGATGCTTCCGACGCTGACTTGAGCTTCCGGCGACAAAAAAGCCTCCGACGGCAACGGTTGAGTACAGACAGTGAGATAATATTTTTCGTCAGGTATATACTGCTTCCCCGGTTTGCCTGTCATATCCATATTAAACGCAAACACATGGCGCGAAAGTTCGTCTTTGCTAAGACCCTCGGTGTATGCGTATGCGCCGAAATACCCCTGTTCCTCACCGGCTGTGAACAAAAATCTGACCTCAACGCCGAAGTCCTGTTTTCTTTGGCATAATATCCTCGCGATTTCAAGCAGGGAAGCAACGCCGGAGGAATTATCCACTGCTGTACCCGATTCTTTTGTAGTGTCAAAATGCGCCGAAACAAGAATTATGTTATGAGATTCCGACTCAGTCGGTAATGTTGCAAGAATGTTTTTTCCGCAAATGCCGTCGTGAAAAAACTCCTGCAAAATACAGTGTTCCTTTTCGAAGCCGTATAACAAAAGCCTTTCCCTGATTTTTTCCGCAGCGGCATTTTGAGTTTCATTCCACCAATTTCTGACCCCAATATCCTCAACAAGCCACCTCATGTTCTCTTTGATGTTTCCAAAAGAAACGGACTCGATCAATTCGTTTGCCCAAGCTTCCTCCTTTCCTTTGTCTGACATCTGATGATCAACAGCAGTTTCTTCGTTTTGATAAATTGCTTTGTTCTTTTTGCCGCCGCACTGTAAAATGACCGTCGCTAAAACGGCTATCATAAGCGCGAAAGCAAAAAGTATTTTATGTTTTTTCTTTATATAATACATATTAAAATCTATGGGATGGGAACAAAAATAATGTCACGAGCTGTCTTGGATTTTACCATCAGGCATCCCTGATAGTTTTCGTCGTCAAGATAGTATATTTCTCCGACAATACCCAAAGCTTCCAGATTGCCCTCGACCGCGGATGAATGACCTGCTTTTTCGCCTGTTTTTACTCCGTATGCGCTCGACCAGTCATCCTCAACAAAATATTTTCCGTCAACCTTGACCCATCCGCAAGTGTTGTTTTCAATTGCATTTTTTAACACTTCGCTTGACATTGAACTTGCCGCTGCAACCGGATCTGACGGATATGTTACTTCGTTTGGTTTTGTCGTGGGATGGAAAATATCCTGACTTTGAAGCTGAGTTGTCGGATCGTCTTTTTCGTTTTCGGGATCAGCATTCGTTTTTTCATCCTGACTTTCAGGTTCGGAGGTTTTCTTGCTGTTGTTTTTTTCATTTGCCAAAACCGTTGTAACTGCTGTCTCGGGTGAAACTACATCGGTCTTGTTGACAAATATTTTATTTGCAGCACCCAACACCGCCACGCACAAAACAGTCGCCATGGTCAAAGTTACTAACTTGATTCTTTTTCTTTTATTTATCTTTCTCTGCGCAAGGTATCTGTCTCCTTTTCTGAAAACATCGTTTGCTATTTCCTCATAAGTTTTCATCGCACCAGCCTTCTTTCTTCATTTCATTTTTGAGCGATTGTTTGGCTCGATGGAGCAGGACATTTACATTGTTTCTGCTTTTTTTCATAACTGACGCAATATCTTTTGCGCTCATTTCTTCAAAATAAAAAAGCCAAAGCACCTGATAATATTCCGGCTTGAGTTTTGGCATCATCTTATGCAAGGTTAGATACCTTTCCTCCCGAAAAAAACTGATTTCAGGGTTATAATAATCGTCTGAAACCTCTATACTGTCCGAAAAAGAGACGGTCCTCTTTTTTGACAGACGATTCAAATATTCCCGCGCCGTATTTCGACCTATTGCGTAAAGCCATGTTTTGAATGCGGATTTGCCTGAGTAGTTTGGTTTTCTTGTGTAAAGGCGCACAAAAGTCTCCTCCATCAATTCCTCCGCGACA
>JAFSTS010000134.1 GCA_017445685.1 Clostridia bacterium
AAAACATTAAAGCAAGATAGCAAATAAAGGATGATCGTATGAAATTCAACCACGATCATCCTTTTAACTTGTGTTCTCAAAAGAAAATTGCTAAACAAAACGCTTTAATTCGACATTTTTTTCCTCTCGGCGTTCCTTTGTACAGCCTTCGAAAGAAGAAAATGTCGTTTTCATCTAAATGCGGCAACCCCATTGTCATTTTACTATCAATCAATAAAGTCCCTTAGCTTCTTGCTTCTGCTCGGATGGCGAAGCTTGCGGAGCGCTTTTGCTTCAATCTGACGGATCCTTTCTCTTGTAACATCAAATTCCCTGCCCACTTCTTCAAGCGTTCTCGGATGTCCGTCGACAAGTCCGAAACGAAGACGAAGAACCTTGGCTTCTCTCGGAGTGAGAGTTTTGAGGACGCTTTCAAGCTGTTCCTTGAGCATGAGCATGGACGCCGAATCCGGCGGCGAGGGAGCCTCTTCATCGGGAATGAAATCTCCAAGGTGGCTGTCTTCCTCTTCGCCGATAGGAGTCTCCAGCGACACGGGCTCCTGTGCGACTCTGAGGATCTCTCTGACTTTTTCAACCGGTATATTGATCCTTTCGGCAATTTCCTCTGCCGTGGGATCTCTTCCTGTTTCGTGGAGAAGCTGGCTGTTTGTCTTCTTAACCTTGTTTATCGTTTCAACCATGTGAACGGGTATTCTGATCGTTCTCGCCTGGTCGGCAATCGCTCTTGTGATCGCCTGTCTGATCCACCATGTCGCGTAGGTTGAGAATTTGAAGCCTTTTGTGTAGTCAAATTTGTCAACCGCCTTGATAAGACCGAGGTTACCCTCCTGAATCAGATCAAGAAACTGCATTCCTCTGCCGACATATCTTTTTGCAATGCTGACGACAAGACGAAGGTTTGCCTCTGCAAGTCGTTTTTTTGCAGCTTCGTCATTTTCGGAAATACGGATAGCAAGGTCGATCTCCTCCTCCGGCGTAAGCAGCGGAACGCGTCCGATCTCTTTGAGATAAACCTTGACATGATCTTCCATGGCAGAGTTTTTCGGATCGTTTCCGACTACGCCGAGATCTGCATTTTTCTGAATGTCGTCTTCAAAATTAAGGCTTTCGAAAACAGCATTGTTAATATCGTCGATTATTACTATGTTCTGGTTTTCGATAGTCTCGTAAAACTGTTCATGCTCCTCAAGGCTGAGATCAAGATTGATCAGAACATTGTCAATTTCCTGAGAAGTGAGTCTGCCGGAGCTTTTTCCCTTTTCAAGAAGAGCCTGAAGAGTCATCTTATTGTCTGCATTTTTAGACGGGGATTGAAGACCTTTTTTTGCCTCCTCTTCCATCTTTTTAAGTTCCTCTTCAAATTTCGAGTCGATTTCATCATCGAAATCGTCATCAAATTCATCGTCGAGCTCATCGTCAAAATCATCGCTGAAATCTTCTGAAAATTCCTTGTCAAGCTCGTCGTCAAAATCCATTTCGGCTTCTGAAGAATTTTTGATTTCAGCTTCTAATGCCTGATCGGGATTTTCCTGAGAATTGTTTTTCTTTTTTTCTGCCATAATCTTTCTCCTATTTTTTTAAATTCTTGATAAGCTTTGCAAATTCTTCGTCATCCATGCCGGAGACATCACCTGTTTGCTTAACTTGTTCTTCTTTCAGCACTTTTATACAGTCAAGACACTCTTTCTCGGTGTTGCTGACCATATCCCCTTTGTTGAAAAGCAGAGATATTCTTCCTGCTTCCTCCAGTGAAAATTCCTCGCCGAAAGCAGTAACGTCAATTGCCGCTCCGCTTTCGATCTTGGATATCAGACTTGTGAAAACTCTTTTGTTAAAAGCAGTCTGAAAATCCTCCGCCGAGACTTTTTCTTTTATTTTTTCCCAAAAATCAGGATTTCGCAAAAGCAGCGTAAGGAGATTCTCCTCCGCTTTGGCAGCGCGAACATTTTTCTTTGCGTCGGTGTTTATCCTGTCCGTCAAGCCAAGACTCTTTCGCTTTTCCTCCTCGATTTTTTTGTCAAGCTGTTTTCGTGTGTTCTTCTTCACGCTTGAATTTATGTACGCCATGACAGACGATTTTTCTACGCCCGTCTCCTCGGCTATTTTTGATGCGTAAGTATCGCGCTCGATCGGATTTGGAAGCGTGGCAAGAAACGCCGCCGCCTCAGTCACAAAAGACGCTTTTCCGTCTGTTGTTGACGGGTCATGTTTGCTTCGTATCTTGATGAGCGTATACTCAATTTCGTTTTGCGCGCCTTCAAGTATCATTCTGAATCGTTCAGGCCCGTATTTTTTGATTATCTCGTCCGGGTCTTTTCCGCCGCTGAGCTTTAAAACCCTGACTTTCAGCCCTGCGGAGGAGAA
>JAFSTS010000135.1 GCA_017445685.1 Clostridia bacterium
CATAGATATTCTTGTTCACCGTCAAAGTATAGTTCATTCCCTTGTTGAGTATGCTGACAATTCCGTCATAGCTCAGCTTGGCTTGCCGGACATGAGAATACCTATTCAGTACGCTTTGACATATCCTGACAGATTTGAAAGTCCCGTTAAAGAGCTTGATCTTGCTGAGATCTCGACTCTGACTTTCGAAAAGCCTGATTATGATACATTCGTTTGTATAAATGCCTGCAAAGAAGCCATCAAAAAAGGCGGACTTTTCCCTGCGTGCGTCAATGCCGCTAACGAGAGAGCCAACCTTCTTTTCCGTCAGGGAAAAATCAGATTCCTTCAAATCGGAGAAGTCGTATGCAATGCTCTTGAAAATGCGCCTGAATATGACGACTACAGTTTGGAGGATGTTGATATGATGAACAAGTGGGCTTCCGACTTTGTTGACGGAAAATTAATTCGCTGAGAGGTGATCATCATAAATACTATAAGTTTGTCTCTGATTAAAGTGACGGCTTCGCTCGTTTGGTCTAAAGCGTGGCCGATACTTGTTGCAATTGTTTTTTTCGGAATTATTATTTTTCTGCATGAGCTTGGACATTTTACCTTTGCAAAGATATTCAAAGTTAAAGTCAATGAATTTGCAATGGGTATGGGGCCTGCAATTTTAAAGAAAAAATTCAAAGGAACTCAGTACGCTCTCAGACTTTTCCCAATCGGCGGATTCGTCAGCATGGAGGGTGAAGATGAAGACAGTGAGGATGAAAATGCCTTCGGCAAGAAAAAATGCTGGCAGAGGATGATAATCGTGGCAGCCGGAGCGACTGTAAATATTCTGCTCGGTTTTATTCTGATCGTAATCATGCAGTCGAACACCGAGAGAATAGGAACGAATGTTGTTGCAAAATTTGACGATCCGACGCTTACATCATCTCACGGACTGCAAGTGGGAGATAAAATCGTCAAAGTCAACGGCAGATCCGTCTGGACCGACCTTGATTTGACATATATCATGATGTCCGACAAAGACGGAGTGATGGATATAACCGTCAAAAGAAACGGCGAAAAGGTTTTCATCAAGGACGCAAAGTTTGAGATGACAACTTATGAGGACGGTACAGAGGCAATTCAATTTGACATGTATATCCTTGGCGTTGACACTAACTTTTTCAATGTTTTGAAGTATTCCGCACTGGAGACCGTTTCAACTATAAAAATCGTTTACAACAGCCTTTTTGATCTTATTACAGGTCAGTATTCCTTCCGCGACCTTGCAGGACCGATAGGAACGGTCGATTATATCGCCGAGGCGGCAACGACTGCGGTAGAGGAAACGAATTATTCGTATATTCTTTTTATCATGGCTCTCATTACAGTCAATGTCGGCGTGTTTAACCTTTTGCCGCTTCCTGCACTTGACGGTGGAAGACTTTTCTTTATGCTCATAGAGCTGATTAGAAGAATACCCATTAACCCCAAATATGAAGGATTCGTTCATGCGGCAGGTATGATACTGCTGATTGGATTTATGATTGCGGTTTCCGCAAGTGATATATATAAGCTGATAACGGGGGGATAACCTTGCCTCAAAGACGACATACGAAACAAATCAAAGTCGGCAATACTTTTATAGGCTCAGACCATGAAATAACAGTTCAGTCAATGCTCAATGTACCCTCAAATGATATTGAAGGCTCTGTGAGACAGGCGCTTGAGCTTGAAAAAGCCGGCTGTCAGATAATCCGCGCCGCAATACCGGATAGGCAGGCGCTTGAATTGATCCCGGCGCTGAAGGAAAATGTCAGCGTACCGATCGTTGCCGATATTCATTTTGATTACCGTCTTGCGCTTGAAAGCGTTGAGAGGGGAGTTGACAAAATCAGGATAAATCCCGGAAATATCGGCTCTGACGAGAATGTCAAAAAAGTTGCCGATGCGTGCCGAAAAAACAATATTCCCATCAGGATAGGAGTTAATTCCGGCTCGCTTGAGAAAAACATTCTCGCAAAATACGGCTCAGTGACCCCCGAAGCCATGGTCGAAAGCGCGATGTATCATGTTGCCCTTTTGAACAAGTTTGATTTTGACGATATTGTGATATCAATAAAATCTTCCGATGTCGGCAAGATGATAGAAGCATACAGGATAATATCAAAGGTTTGCGATTATCCTCTGCATCTCGGAGTGACTGAGGCAGGAACTTATAAACAAAGCTTTGTCAAAAGCTGCGTAGGTATCGGCTCGCTTCTGATGGACGGCATCGGAGATACGATCAGAGTCTCCATGACGGACGAGCCTGTCAAAGAGGTTGAATGCGGCGAGGATATCCTTAGAGCATTGTCTTTGAGGAAAAATGTTCCTACACTTGTTTCGTGTCCCACCTGCGGCAGAACAAAGATTGATTTGATCTCTCTTGCAAAAGAGGTTGAAAAGCAGCTTGAAAAATGTCATAAAAACATAAAAGTTGCAGTAATGGGCTGTGTTGTCAACGGGCCGGGCGAAGCCAAAGACGCAGATATCGGCATTGCAGGCGGCGACGGATGCGCCGTACTGTTTAAAAAAGGAGAGATACTCCGAAAAGTCAGCGAGGCAGATGTTGTGCGCGAACTGATGAGTGAAATTGAAAAAATATAAGAGGAAAATATGGAAACAAACTTCTTTACATCGCTTTTTGGCGCTTACATACAGGATGATTCGCTTCTTGTCGAGTTTTCCAATGTGAAGGTTCTCGGAGCGCAGATATATAAACAGGAAAGAAAATTGTCCTTGTCGCTGTCTTGCGACAGGGAAATTTCGACTGAAAAAGTTTCACTTGTTACTTCACTGCTGAAAAAAGGTTTGGAGCTTAACTCTGTCTCTGTTGAGTTTCAGCTTCCGGGAGAAGTTTTAAGTGAAGCATCCGTTTCGTTTTTGTCTTACTTTTTAAAACAGAATATTGCATCTGCTAACGGTTTTATGAACGACGCTTCCGCAAAGCTTGAAGACGATAATTTCGAAATTGAACTTGCTCACGGCGGCAAGGATATTCTTGTTTCCCAAGGCTGCGACAAGTTTCTTGAACGATTCATTTTGAAAACATATCAGCGAAAGGTCAATGTTTCTTTTAAAGGCGACGAGGTCAAAAAAGAAGATGTCGCTAAAATGCAGCAGTCTGTTCCTGAAATAACAAAACCCGCCTTTACTGCAGATGAATCTTCAAAAGCCGCACCGGTCAAAAGAAAATCTTCTCTTGAAGAATACGACGATCTGCCGATCGTTCTGTCCGGCGCAAAAGCCTTGTACGGCTCTGTTATAAAGAAAAAACCCGTTAATATCGGCAGCTTAAAAAATGATGACGGAACTGTTGTCGTTTGGGGAGATATTTTCAAAGTTGACATCAGAGAGACGAAAGATAATCGCCATAACATTATAAACTTTAACATCACTGACTATACAGGCTCATATTCGGTCAAGCTCTTTGAGACAAAAGAAAACTGCGCCATGTTTAAGGATAAGCTCGAAGAGGGCATAACTGTCATGGTCAGGGGAGAAATAGTTTACGATAAATACCTAAAAGAATATGTGATCCAGCTTCGAAATCTCATGCAGATAAGCAAAAAAGAGGAGATGGACGAAGAAGAGGAAAAGCGAGTTGAGCTTCATCTTCACACCAATATGTCCGCCATGGATGGTATGACAGACGCCGGAACGCTTGTCAAAAGAGCCGCAAAATGGGGACATAAGGCAATTGCCATAACAGACCACGGTGTAGCGCAGGCTTTCCCCGACGCAATGAAAGCCGCCGATAAAACGGGAATAAAAGTCATTTACGGCATGGAGGGCTACCTTGTCGACGACATGGTGCCAAGCGTCAGTGGCGAAGCTGAATACGCCTTTGACGATGAATTTATCGTTTTTGATGTTGAGACAACCGGGTTCAGCGCGGAAAACGACAGGCTTACAGAAATTGGAGCGGTCAGAGTAAAGCACGGTGAAATCCTTGATAAATTTGATGTTTTTGTAAATCCTGAAAAACATATTCCGGAAAAAATAACTGAGCTTACTCATATTACCGATGAAATGGTAAAGGACGCGCCTAAGGAAGACCGGGCTGTGCGTGAGTTTTTTGAGTTTTGCGGAGAATGCAAGGTCGTTGTTGCGCACAACGCGGATTTTGATACATCTTTTATCAGGGCTGTTTGCAAGAGAAACGACATTGTGTACGACTATACATCGATCGATACCCTTGCTATATGCAGAAGCGTATTTCCCAATCTTAAAAATCATAAGCTTGATACAGTTGTCAGGCATCTTAATATTGGAAAATTCGATCATCATCGTGCTTGTGACGATTCGTTTGTTCTTGCGAAGATATTCATAGAGCTGATGGAGAGAATGAGGCTTGATTTCGGACTTGAAAACATTTCTCAGATAAATACCGGCATTCACGGAGCTGATGTCAAAAAGCTTAGAATGTATCATATCATTTTGCTGGCAAAGGATCTTACGGGACTTAAAAACCTTTATCAGTTGATCTCTTTGTCCAATTTAAAATATTTTGCAAAAAAGCCGAGAATACCGAAAAGTGAAATATTAAAACACAGGGAAGGTCTGCTTATCGGAAGCGCCTGTGAAGCCGGACAGGTCTACAGGGCGATACTTGACGGAAAAAGCAGGGAAGAGCTTGATGAAATTGCCTCCCTATATGATTATTTTGAAATACAGCCAAACGGCAACAACAAGTTTCTTATCAGAGAAGGAAAAGTTGCCGACGAAAGAGCGCTGGAGGATATCAACAGGAAAATTATTTCTCTTGCCGATGAGCAGGGCAAGCTGACCGTTGCTACCGGCGATGTTCATTTTATTGACAAAAAGGACGCTGTCTACAGAGCAATACTTATGGCAGGTCAAGGTTTCTCTGACGCGGACGAGCAGGCTCCGCTGTACTTCAGGACTACGAGAGATATGCTTGACGAATTTAGCTATCTCGGCGAGGAGACGGCAAAGGAAGTTGTCGTTACCAATCCCAACAAAATTGCAGATATGTGCGAAGTTATAAGACCGATTCCGAAAGGAAATTATCCGCCGCGAATCGACGGAGCAGACGAAGAGCTTCAGCAGATATGCTGGGATCGCACTAAAGAAATGTACGGCGATCCTGTGCCGGAATATGTTGCAAAAAGGCTTGAAAAAGAGCTTACCTCAATCATATCCAACGGCTTTGCAGTTCTTTATATCATTGCGCAAAAGCTTGTTAAAAACTCTGTTGACCATGGCTATCTTGTCGGCTCAAGAGGTTCGGTAGGCTCCTCGTTTGTTGCTACTGCCGCCGGAATTTCGGAGGTTAATCCGCTTGCTCCTCACTATCTTTGCCCGAAATGCAAATACAGCGAGTTTTTCTTAAACGGCGAAGTCGGATCGGGTTACGATCTTGAAAAGAAGAATTGCCCTAAGTGCGGCACCTTGCTTGGCAGAGACGGTCATGATATACCGTTTGAAACTTTCCTTGGCTTCAAGGGCGATAAGCAGCCTGATATCGACCTTAACTTCTCAGGTGAATATCAGTTTTACGCTCATCGCTATACAGAAGAATTGTTTGGCAAAGACCATGTTTTCAAAGCCGGAACAATAAGCACACTTGCCGATAAGACAGCGTATGGCTTTGTTAAGAAATACCTTGAGGAAAGGGGAAGAGTCGTTTCCCGCGCCGAAGAGGACAGGCTTACAAGGGGATGTACAGGAGTTAAAAGAACAACAGGACAGCATCCCGGCGGAATGGTTATA